>CAZFTY010000098.1:0-7210 GCA_964521835.1 uncultured Microbacter sp. | reverse complement strand
TTTACCTTTTGCAAGCCCGATTTTTCCAGCGTCGGTCCAATAAAGCCTTTTATAAAATCACGCTCTTCTTCGGCAGTAAAAATGCACGACTCCCAGCGTTGTATTGCCATCGGTTCGTTTTGTACGGATAGCCCCCAAACCGGCAATCCCTTTTGTTCGTATGTTTTAATGAACTTTACAAGGTAGTTTGCCCATAACTGGCGGTATTTTGGCAATAACTTTCCTCCTTGAACCAGGTTGTCATTATCTTTTATCCAGGCAGGAGGGGACCACGGGCTTACAAACAAAGGTAAATTTTCTCCAGCAGTAGCAATCGCTTTTTTGATGAGAGGAATTTTATAGGTCTCGTCGTGAGATACATTGAATGTCTTGAGTTGTTCGTCGTTGCGGGCAACATAGGAATAACTATCACTTGAAAAATCACAACTTCCTATGTTTGTGCGAATAATCGAATATCCAAGTCCATTCTTAGAATCATAAAAGGCAGTTAATAACTCCTTTTGAGCCGATTCCGGCAGTTTGGCAAATGTTTCGGCGGCAGCATCGGTTATAGCACCTCCAATGCCCACTATCGATTGGTATTTTTGAGAGGGGTCTACAAATACCCAGATGTCTTTCTCGATAGGTTGTTGAGCTGTATGAAATTGTAGTGTGCCGGTCTGGCTCATTTTTAAGTCCGTGTTTTCAGCGGTAGTGTACATCGTTGATTTCAATATGTTGTTAGCCCCAAAGGCGGAAAAGCCAGGGGAGCACAAAAATATGACAGCGATGGAACAAATACCAAATAAGTTAACTTTCATTGCGATGTTTTGGTTTAGGTGGTTATGATGTTTTATAGTCTACTTCCAGACAAAAGTCCCGGCCGAACCGGCAGCGAGTGTTGCAGTGGCTGTTTTGTTGTTAAAACTTATATTGAATGTTGATGAATTTTTACTGGTATTAAGGACAATCAGTATTTTTTGTCCATCGGGATTCTTGAATGCCACGTTTTGTAAGTCACCGATAATGTTGCTGCCTATGCGTACCGAACCCGGTCGAACAAATTTTGAGGCGTGTGCTATGATGTAATATCCTACATTCCGGGTTACGGAATCACCATTAAGGGTTATGCCTCCCAAGCAACTGTCACAACCACCTCTGTCGGTATGGGGTGTAAGACTTGGGTTAGATGTCAGATTCCATAAAATTACATTTTTACACCAGTTGCGTGTAGCTCCGATAATCAACTTGCTGATGTGTTCAGACAGATATTCACGGAAATTTCCAGGGGCACCTACCCATTGTTCTGTGAAGTAAAGGTTTTTGTCGGGGTGAGCCTTGTGGATCGTACTTAGAGTATCTATTTTCCCTTCATAAAGGTGAAAGGCGGATCCATCGATATACGGTTTTGCCTCAGCATCATTTAGGATTGAAATCGGATAGTCGGGACGATTGGCATTATGATCATAAATGATAATCTTGGTAGTTATTTTAGCTGTTAGAAATGCCGGTCCCAAGTATTTTTTGACAAAAGAGCCTTGATCTGGCGCAGGCATGTACATGCTGGGATTATTTCCCGGATGTAGCGGCTCATTTTGAACTGTTATTGCATCGATTTTAATGCCATATTTCTGCATCTCGTTGATATAACGCACGAAGTATTGAGCATAAGTTTCATAATATTCCGGTTTTAAACTTCCTCCTCTCGTGTCGTTATTTGTTTTCATCCATTTGGGAGCAGACCAAGGAGATCCCAATATTTTAATCTTAGGGTTAATTTTTAAAATTTCTTTCAACAAAGGGATTAGACAAGTTTTATCAGAGCCTAAGTCAAATTTTGTCAGTGAAAGATCTGTATCTCCATCTTTGACATCGTCATAAGAAAATACCTTTTCGTCCAGATCAGATGCTCCGATGCTAATTCGTAAATAGCTGATTCCAATATTAGAATTAGTGGTGCTGAACAACTCCTGTAACAAAGTTTTGCGTGCATTCGGAGACATTTGCATCAGATGGGACGCACTTCCTCCTGTGAGAGCAAATCCGAATCCATCAATGGATTGGTATTGTTTTGTCGCATTAACTGATATGAGCGGATATTTTTTGTTTCTAACTGCTTCTGTGAATACTATCTGTTTTTTTTGTCTCTCAAAAAGGGAAGATTGGTCGGCATTGGTGAGCCAACTTTGAACCTTTTGCGCGCTGGCAGAACTCAATATTGAAAAAAGTCCCGCGAAAAGAAATGCTTTGAAGATATGTTTCATAAACTATAGTCTATTCAAAATTATTTCAATGGTTGAATGAAAGGCACTTATAATATTATTGCCATACATAGGTGGCAACGGATTCTGCTGGGATCGTGGTTGCCGCTATTTTGTTATTGCATTCAATATTAAATGTTTGAGGATTAGACGAATCGTTAAGAACTATTAACACCTTATTGCCAGACGGAGTCTTGAAAGCTACATTTGGCAAATTATTTATTTCGTTGGATTCAATACGAACAGAACCGGGTTTGACAAATTTGGAAGCATGAGCGATAATATAATAAGAAACGTTTCGATCAATTGATGTTCCAATGGTCAATCCCCCAAGACATGTTGTACAACCTCCTATCGTGTGAGGATTGTAGTTGGGATCAGAAGCTAAATTCCATTCTATTACGTTTTTGCTCCAGTTTCGGGTGGCCCCGATGATTAAATTGCGAATGTGCCACTTTAAATCTTCTTTGAAATTTCCAGGAGCACCTACCCATTGTTCTGTAAAGTAGAAATTCTTATCCGGGTGTGCCTTGTGAACAGTAGATAATGCATCTATATTTCCTGAATATAGGTGGAAGGCAGATCCATCTATATACTTGCGTGTAATAGAGTCGTTAAGGATAGAAATCGGGTATGATGTTACGTCGCAGTTGTGATCATATACTATGATTTTAGTGGACAGATTTACTGCTTTGAAAGCGGGGCCGAGGTAGTTTTTGATGAAATTTGCTTGTTCTGTGGCCGACATAGACATGCTTGGATTGTTATACGGATTTAAAGGCTCATTTTGGGGTGTTATTGCATTTATTGGAATGCCATATTCTTTCATGGCTTGAATGTATTTAACAAAGTAATGGGCATAAACGTCGTAGCAATCGCTGCGTAGGCTTCCTCCTATAAGACTGGTATTGGTTTTCATCCAGGCTGGAGCACTCCAAGGAGTAGCAAGAATCGTTATGTTCGGATTTTGCTTTACTATAGATTGAAGTACCGGAATTAAGTCATAGGTATCGGGTTGCAGACTGAAAGACTGGAGATTTGTGTCTGTTTGAGAACTGGATAAATCGTCGTAGGTGAAGGGGTAAGAGTTTAAATCAGAAGCTCCTATGCTGATTCTGAGATAACTGATGCCTATATTAGCACTGTCGCTATTGAAAAGATTTTCAATAAGCATTTGCCTGTTACGGGTTTCCAGTCGGTTGATTAAATATGCACTACCGCCGGTCAGGGCAAACCCAAAGCCATCAATTGTTTGATATGCCTGTGTAGTATCAATCTGAATAGACGGATAGGTATTAGAAGTGTTCTGAAAGTTGACAGCAAGGTTTTGTTTTTGAAAGTAAATACCCTTGTCCGGATTCGTAAGCCAGCAAGTAACGTCGGTCTTTATAGGAGGAGTTGTGCCTGGATCAGGATTAGTTGTATTGCTAATTTCGTCTCCTGTTTTACAGCTATTCAGGAATGAGGTTAGACAGACCATCCAGAAGACAATGTAACTGATTTTTTTAATAAAATAAAAATGCATGGTAGTGTTTGATTTGATGGTCTGCAATAAATTGGAAATGCGAACATATTTTCAAACATCTTGACCGGATTTATCGACAAATTTGTTGATAAATCCGGTCAAATTAGATGTTCTGAATTGCAATTTATTGTGTAATACCTCTAAACTCAACATTAGTAATAGAAATGCCACTTTTCATATCTGAACCGCCACCGCGGATCATTAAGTAAACAGTACCTGTTTTTGTTGCAGTAAATACGCCTTTATTATCTGCAGCAACAGTTCCGATGGTGGATATTTTCCCTGAAAAAGCTGTTTTCCCACTACCGTCCCAAGTATTGATACTGTAGAGCTTACCTCCCTCAGAGTAATCGGTTCCCGGAACAGGGGTGCCGTAACCACAATATATTTCAAACCATGTGTCCACACATCCGGACGTGGAGCTTGCCAACATATTTATTTGGTAAGTTTTGCCAGCTACAACGCTGATAGCCTGATAGATTCCGTTCCCATTTGAGCCGGTAGCTGTGAGTGTGGCTTTTCCGTTTGCAAATGACCAAGTAGCGCTGCTGGACGGATTTGCTATTGTCCATTGTGCTATATCGCTTGCGGTGGCAAATTTACCTCCCTTAATAAGGTTCCCCGCATTGGGATCGGATGTGGTAACGACAACTGTTTGAGTTGCTGCGCTACTTAGTACTCCTCCGGCTCCTACCACCCGGTGTTGCACTTTGTATGTGCCAGCATCCGGAAAGAATGCGGTGAAGGAATTATTTCCTTTTACATAACCGCTACCGTCGCCCAGATCCCATTGGGAGAAAATATAATTTTCATTATTGGATGTCAATACGAATTTATTAGGAGAAGAAGTAACCGGTGCTACAGAAAATGACGCATCTAATGTGTTCTTGGGAGAAAGCCCATTGTCAGCCAGATCGGAAGAACAACCTTCCATCACAGCAACCATGCCCATGAATAGAGCCAATGATAAGCTATATATTAATTTTAGTTTTTTCATTTTGTATCAATTTAATGTTGAATAAAAATTTTTCCGCGTATTTATTGATAAGCAGGATCCTGAACTAATTTAGTGTTGCTCAGCGATGATAACGGGATTGGCAAATATTCATTCTTGTCTTTTTTGAAATTTTTGAATGCTAATACGGTAGCGGCCTGTCCGGTGCGTACCAGATCATCCCAGCGGTGCCCTTCGGTGGCCAATTCTAAGCGGCGTTCGTTATAAATATTGGCTAGAGTCGCAGGTACTGAAGGCAGATTTACACGAGAGCGTACAGCATCCAGCAAACTTTGAGCCCGTGTTTGGTTTTTGCCTGCACGAACCAATGCTTCAGCTTCCATCAGATAGGTGTCGGCCAATCTGATCTCAATCATATCATTCGGAAAGTTTAATTCGGTTGTTCCACTGGCAGCTCTCCATTTTTCCAGAGGAGCCCATTTTTGAACAAAATATCCGGTGTTTTGATATCCGGCGCTATAGCTTGCACCGCAGTTCGCAACCAGACTATCCACATCTGCAATAGTATACTTGAAGCGGGGATCACCTTTCATGAATGTGGCAAAGTCTTTGATAATGGGGCTGAAGGACCATCCTGCGACATAACGGTGATCAGCATCTTCTGTGCCATGCTGATAAGAACGGGGGCCTATAGCAATGACATACATGTTTCCAAAAATCTTAGCTCCCCAGTCGGATTGTGCCATCGCTCCGGTGTGGGTGATTTCAAGTACAGATTCCGCATTGAATTTATTACCAGGATCAAAAATATCTTTGTAGTTGGCTAAAAGATGGAATCCTGTGGCAGTGTTCACCTGATTAAAGTATCCAGCTGCTTCTTCCATACGGGAAGTGTTGTTTTGAAAAAGAACTGCTTTTCCAAGCAATGCTAAGGCAGATTCTTTGGACATACGGCCATACTCTGTGGTTGCCATGGCTGATTTGGCGGGCAAAGTGGCGACAGCGTCTTTCAAATCCTTTTCAATCTGAGTGTAAACTTGTTCTCTTGTAGCTTGAGTAACATTAAACCATTGAGATTGTAAAAGAGGTTCGGTTATGAGCGGAATTGTCTTAAAAAGACGAATTAACTCAAAATAAAAATATGCCCGTAAGGTTTTTGCTTCGCCTATATAGCGGCTTTTTACAGCATCAGATAATCCGGCAGATTGATCTGTGAGTTTTTTGATCAATAAATTGGCACGATAAATTCCTTGATAATCAGCATTCCAATAACTTTCGGACGGACCGTTTGCGGCAGTCATTGTATTTGTGTTCCAAGCCTGATAATTAGAATAGTCGCCTACACTCGCACCTCCAGTGTAGCATTCGTCGCCAGCCGAATTGAATCCGATTAATTTTACAGACCATCCTCCTTCGCTATTCAGAGAGGCATAAATAGAAACCAATCCCTGAAGAGCTTGTTCCGGAGTTTGATAAAAATTTTCTTCTGTGCTGAGACCTTTCGGATCTACTTTCAAATAATCTTGTGAACAGGAGACAATTAGAGTTGTCAATCCTGCAAAGAGAGTTGTATATAAATGAAATCTTTTCATATTTGTGATTTTTTTATACATTTTATAATTAGAAGGTTAAGTCCAGTCCGACCATGAAAGAGCGAGCCTGAGGATATACACCTCTATCAATACCTGAAATACTGATTGAGCCTCCGATTTCCGGATCGTAACCATTGTATTTAGTCAATGTAAACAAATTATTGCTGCTTGCATATACCCTTATTTTATCTATGCCTGCTTTTTGTACGAGTGCTTTGGGAAGAGTGTAGCCAATTTGTAGCGTCTTAAGGCGAAAATAAGCTCCATTCTCCAGATAAAAATCACTCATATTGGTGAAGTTGCCATTTGGATCAGCACCTTCTATTAAGCGGGGATAGCTATTTGATGTTCCAGGCCCGACCCATCTGCCAAGAGCTGCACGTGTGTAGTTGGAAGTCGGTACATCCAGCCTGCGGATTTGGTTGCAAATTTTATTGCCGGCAACGCCTTGCCCGAAAGCCATAATATCAAAATTTTTATATGCAGCTTTCAATGTAATACCATAGGTGAAAGGAGGAATTGCTGTGCCAAGATTTTCACGGTCATCAGATGTGATTTGGCCGTCGCCATTCAGATCTTTCCAGCGGAAGTCGCCGGGTTTGGCATTAGGTTGTATTTTCTCACCCTTGGCATTAAGATATGAGTCCACTTCTGCCTGAGTTTGGAAGATTCCATTGGTTCTGAAACCCCAGAACATTCCGTATGGTTTGCCTGCCATGTAACGAATCACTTCGTAGTTGCTTGCCTGCATAGTTGCTTTTGAGATGTATTCCACGCTTCCGATATTGGTAATGGTGTTTGTAGAATAAGCAATATTTCCGCTGGCAGAGAAATCAACATCTTTTCCTAATTTCGTATTGTAGGTTAAGTTCAGTTCTATTCCTTTCCCGTCCATTGA
>CAZFTY010000097.1:0-7273 GCA_964521835.1 uncultured Microbacter sp. | reverse complement strand
TCCGGGCAAGAGGCTTTCAGTGCCGTTTTGTCGCAAACACCGCGTATTGCGGTAGCCAGCTTATTGGCTTTTCTGGCGTGCTCTTTTCTGGATGCTTACGTGATGAGCAAAATGAAAGTTGCCATGAACGGAAATAAGTTCTCGGTACGTGCTATCGCATCCACGGTGGTTGGCGAAGCCGTCGATTCGACGATATTTATCTCGATTGCATTCTGGGGAATATTATCGGCTCACCAAGTGGTTTTGATGATTATCACTCAGGCATTGCTGAAAACGTTGTATGAAGTGATTATTCTTCCTGTCACACAACAGGTTGTGAATTATATTAAGAAAAAAGAACAGACCGATGTTTACGATACCGGTGTTTCGTATAGCATTTGGAAAGTAAAAGAAGTATAGCTTTATGGAACTACACCATCTGGGAAAGAAAACCGACTATCCGACCGATTATGCGCCTGAATTGCTGGAGACGTTTGACAACAAACATCCGGATAATGATTATTGGGTGCGTTTTAACTGTCCGGAATTTACCACTTTGTGTCCGATAACCGGCCAGCCCGATTTTGCGACACTGGTAATCGATTATATTCCGGCCCGGAAAATGGTCGAAAGTAAAAGTTTGAAGTTATATTTGTTTAGTTTTCGCAATCATGGCGATTTTCACGAAGATTGCGTAAACATTGTGATGAAGGATTTGATTCGGTTGCTCGAACCGAAATATATTGAGGTAACCGGACTGTTTACTCCCCGTGGTGGCATAAGTATTCATCCTTATTGCAACTACGGAATGGCAGGGACAGAGTTTGAAGAGATGGCAAAATACAGGTTGAAAAACAAAAACCTGTAGGACTCTCATTTTATTATCACTAACCAAAATCTAAAGGTATCCGGGTGTTTGTGAAAAATATTCGGATACATATTTGTTTATCCAGCGATACAGATCGCTCATCTCTTTCTCGTCGATCCCGTTGCTTCTCCACTTATTCAGCTCCGTTTCTGTGCGGCTGATAATCTCTTTTTCTACCACAAGATTCTTTTGGAGTATCCCTTTGTTTTCTTTGTTCAATAGTGCCGAAAGATTGAGATAATCGTTTCCTTCTCCTTTCTCTACCGGGAAAAGTTGCTTTTTCAGGTTCAGTGACCATTCGCACAACGGAGCATTTCCGCTTGCATCCGGCAACAAAATGTTCGGGCAATTGCCTTGCTCGCCGATCCATACCGGTATTGCCACCGAGGTGAGCGGCGATCCGAGGATTGTCCACATGGTGGTCAGCGCGGTCGGTTCGTGTGGCTTGGTGCCCTGAATCAGAATGGCTGCGGATGTAATATAGCGCGGAATAAAATCGCGAAACGGCACATAAACCGGCGAATCTCCGTTCTGAGGCATTGCGTCATACAGGTTTACTTTTGTCAGTCCGTGCGTGAGGCAACGTGAGACTCGGTGCAGCAGGAAGTCACAGGAGAGAGCTTTGTCTTGTGCGGCGGCCGTAAAGAGTTGCTCGGCCTCCAGATAGCGGCTGATCCCCTTGTCTTTGCTACGGTTACCCGAAAAGGAAAAGTTGGTTCGGATGATATACCCGTCGGGTGCAACTGCAGTATCATTGACATCGTATTTTTTGAAATGCGAATTTCCCGTTTCAAAATAGGCGCCTCCTCCCTGCGCATCGATAACGCCGAAATTGGCCTCTACACCCAGAGGCTTGGGCAGCGAATCGAGCAGCTGCTCGAAGTCGCGCACAGTACGGCACCGCTGCAACGCCAGCTTCATAATAATGCCTTCCTTATCTTTAAACGATGCCTGATCGTGTTCGTTGAGATTGTACGACGCGGAGTTGATAATGGCGAATCCGGTGGTGTTGTACCCGCCCCAGACGGCGTGCGACGGGTCGTTACTGTTGACCAATCCTACGTAGTCGTACCTTCCGTCGTGAAAGAATTCTATTTTATTGTGCAATTCGTCGGTGTCGCGTTGTTTGAACAACAGCGGTCGACCGTCGGGGGTGAACTTACCCGAAACGAGGGCTGTGGTACATGCAAAAACGGGGGTTGCCTGAAGTAATAAAAAGGCGACAAATAGAATACGGATAAACTTTATCATTTCAAACAGGTGAATAGTGGTTGATTTATTCGTTTAGCAGAGCAATAATTTTAGTCTGATTTTCCATTTGCTCCAGATCCAGCGTTTTGGTCTTTACCTCCCAGCTCTTCCAGGCAAAAAGTGTCTTTTTCAGGGAGCATTTGTCTGTCTCTGTCAATGGACGGTCGATGTTGACGGAGGCATAGAGCAAATTTCCAAGGTAACTGAGCAAAGAGGCACTTTTGTTTTTGGCAAAGAGCTGGAATTCCTCTTCGGACATCTGTTGCAACTGGGGTAGGGTAGTGTTGAAATAGTGCACCAGTTCGGTTGAGATAATCTCTTGCGCCTCCTCTTCCCTGTCGACGCGCATGTGGAATATCTTTTGAAGCACCGCGTGCATCTTTTCAATTTCCCTCTCCAAGTAATCGCGACGCTCCATGACAGGATTCCTTTATTTTTTGGTACGAGGAGATGAAATCATCTCCTTTGTTCATATTTTCGATAAGTTGCCGGATTCCATCCATGCCACACGAGGAGAGAAACTGCTTTACCTCTATCCGGGCGATAATATAATTCTTTTTCATCAGCGGCCAGCCTCCTTTGTAAAATTGTTCGGGCGACGCGATACTCTTTAATGTTTCGTAGTTGGTCACATAGCTTTTCTCAAGGATGGAATCCTTCAAAAAAGGGCGGAAGTCGAGTTGCATGGACAAGCCCTCGTCAAACCATGTCGGAATTTTACGTTGATCGAAATAACCCAGCTCAGACCAGAAGAATGAATGACAAAGCTCGTGGCTGATGACATCGAGATCGAAGCCCTCCTTACTCAAAACGGTAAATGTTCCCCAAAAGGTATGGCGGCTGACGGTATGGTTTTGTGCACTTCCCGAGTATTTATTCATCTCGTTTTGGTTAGCGCAAAAAATCAGCTTGTAGTTATGTTCGTCACTACCTCTCCAGAAAGCGATGTTACGTTGTTCGGCTTTTTTTACCAATAAGCCTAAGCTGTCCTGTAACGAAGCGGATAGTAACGGACTATAATATGTTTTCTTGTCTTTAGTAATAAAACCGGACTGATTAATGAAGACGTTGCTCAGGATAAATGAAAACCGCCAGGTAACGACAATGACCATCAGAATGCATATAGCTGTAGCAATCAATGTTATTTTCTTACGACTCATTTTCAATAGTATTAATTGGTGACGTAAAGGTAATTACCCGACGGGTAGATATGGTATTGTTTCAATTTCTCTTTCGACGGACCGTCGATGCGCCATCCCGATCCATCCATAATCCGGTATCTCGATCCGCATTGAGGGCATTTGGCAGATAAATCGGATTGGACTTCCATGCGTACCGTGCGTAGTGCTTCGTAGGGGCAGGCCAAATCAAAAGCATAATAGCTGTCGTCAACCATTGCATGTACCACTAAAATGCCTCCAAAGCCAAGTGATTCCAATCCGGTCGATACCTTTGTGTATGTTTTGTATGCGCCGAGCGATTGGAGTGATACGTCGGCTCCGATAAGATTTAGCTTCATACTTACAGGCATGGGGGGAATGGATGTTTTATTATCCCCGCAACTTAACAATATAACTATCAGTGGAATAAATATATGGTTGATCGACAATTTCATTGTACAAGGATGAGAGACACCGGCTTTTATAATATAACGTTACGAAGGTAGAGAATATTTTGCCGTTTGTAGCGGATCGTCTCTTAAAAAGCGATATAAAATAGCGCGCGTACTCCCCAATTATTGGTCTGAGGATCATTCCTGTGGGTTAACCGCCACACCGATTGTATGCCCAGACAGCTTAAAATGTTGTATACCCCTGCACCTACTTCCACGTAGGGTGTGTTCAGCGTCTGCGATCCCGGAGGTAAGGCTATCAGGTTTACATGTTTGTTGCTAAGTCCGTTTTCTGCAACCCGGAGAGAAAACATCTCCTTGAGATTCAGCAGACGGATCAGCGGTAGTTTCTTGAGCAGCAGACCACAGGAGTAATAATCGACGTAAAGGTTGGCATATTTGTCTCCTACGTATTCGAGATTGTTCATCAGGTTGAAGTTGTAGTCCGAAAACTCCAACGTTTCATTCCCGCGTTCGAACGACAATAGAGGAAAAGGCACTTTGCCGAGGATATAGCCGGTTTCTCCGGTGTAATAAATCGTTCCGCCGATAAAGTCGACCGACTGTTTTACCGTTGCCTGTATTTTTCCATAATTGCGGATAACCTTATTGATAGAGGATTGTCCTCCTTCTATCTGAAAATGGAATACCGGAAAGTGGTTTGACAAAAACCGGCGTCCGAAGAAACCATCCCAAACCAACTGATCTCGTGAAAACCGGAAGTCGAGCTTTGCGCCGTAGTGCAAGATGCTTGGCACCGGATCTCCCTGACTTACAAATGGGACATATTGATTCGAATAGTAACGGTTGTCGAACAAAACAAGCGTAGTTTTGAACTCACGTCGCCACTCTTTTTCGTACTGAAATTTCCATGTCCCCACATCATTCACCGCGTAATTCGGTTTATAGCGGAAGAGAGTGGAAAACAGGTTATCGTCACTCAGAAAAACTTTTTTCTCATTCACAAGCATTACGTCTTCGCTAAATCCTGTACGATAGGCATTTTTGCTATACGAAAAGTGTATTTGCTGAAACTCTTTGGTCGGGAAGCGGTACAGAACCTGCCCTCCCAATTTCCACGTACGATTGTCGAACGCATAACCGACGGTAGCTCCGATGCTGAAGTTTTTCCACATTTTTTCACCTGTCCGAAAACTGAAAGCTGCGGTAGAGCCGTCAAGTGCGTTTTTGTGATAGAGTGAATTTATCGGTCCGATATCAATTTTGCCTACATGAGCATACTGATACATCATCAGGTCGGTAAGCCATTTGATCTCGCGCATGAACCGGGTTTTATTCAGCTGAATGACGCCTGTATAGATGGAGTCGCTTAACGGTTTGCTCTCTTTTTGACGCATCACGTCGATTCGGGCCAGATCACCATCATCGTGTGCCGGCGGAGAAAAGAGCAGCTCTTTATCGATTACCCCGAGCACAGGGCGTTGGTGTGAGCCAACAGGTATGGGTAATTTGAGCACGAGTATCGTGTTGATGCTATTGTAGTCCCAGTGCCCTTTGGTTTGAACAAATTTTTGCCGGATAGAGAGTGAATGGGCAAAGTTGATCGAAAGTGTTTTCGGAATATTGGCATCGATACTCACTAAACCCGAAGTTAGCGAATCGATTACCATACTTCCGGATAGAAGCAAAACATCCCGTTGCCTGGGTCGGAACCCGATGGTGTAACATTTGCGGTTGTTTACGAACGAACTGTCCTGAAGGAAGAACGCGTAGTGTTTGTGCGCCTTCTTTGAAAGCGGACTTAAAAAATATTTGCCGAGAATTTCTACATGCTCTTTGTAGAAGTTTTGTTGCAAGGTTAGCAATAGCAGCAATTTTTCAACATACTCCTTGTCAAGAGGCAGAATTGTAATCTGGCTATTTTTGAAAAGCTCTTTTTTCTCTCTTACGGAAGTAAAATATGGCTGACGGTAAATTTTGTCGGCGGTAAACAGTGGAACCGTAAACAGTGAGTCGGGCGACCAGCTTGCCGCTTTACGGGCATTGGCGTCGGTCATCCAGTTGGGGGGGACATTGTAGGCAAAAGCTTTCAATCGATCCGATACGGTGGTGGGGTTGTATCCCGATGGTGGACTGTTGAGGCTCTTGTTTTGAATTACTTTTTGGATAACCGATCGGGAAACCGGATCTTCGACCACCTTCTCCATTGGAATTTCGGATGGGCTCAGGGGTGACAACCAAATGTCGATGCCAAGAGCCGATCGGCCTTTGATGCGAAGAGTGAATGTTTTGTATCCGTTGGCAATGATAGTCAGCTTTGAAGCGCGGGATACGCTTTTCAATAGAAAATACCCCTCATTTCCGGTTGTGGTGGAAATGGAGGTATTTATAAATCGAACCGTTGCTCCGGACACGGGCTGTTGGGTAAACCTGTCAAAGACCTGCCCGATCACCAGTGTTTCATTCTGGGCGGAAACCAAGAACGACAAAATGGCGAAACATGCTAATAAAAGTGGCCGTTTGACGAATGAGGTTCCCATGTTTGATTCGGTTCTTTTGGAAAAAGAAGGTTATCCTATCAAAGCCTGATATTTTGCGGCAGACAACAGATCTGCTGTTTGAGAGGCATCGGAAACCGATATCTTGATGATCCAGCCTTTGCCGTAAGGATCGTCGTTAACCCATTCCGGATGGTCGTTGAGTTCTTCGTTAAACTCTACTACATTGGCATCGACAGGTAAAAACAGATCGGAAACCGTCTTTACTGCTTCAATAGAACCGAATGTATCGCCCGCCTGGAGAGTGTCACCTACGGAGGTGATGTCTACAAAGACAATTTCACCTAATTCGCTTTGAGCATAATCTGTGATTCCGACAAATGCGGTTTCACCTTCAATGCGAATCCATTCATGTTCTGCTGTGTAATAGAGGTTTTCAGGAATGTTCATAATAAATTGGATTTAGGAATGATGAATAGTGTGCAATTATATATATCGCTGGTAAATATGAAATGTAATTAAGAATATGGATGCGTTCGTTATGAATATATAAACCTGATAATAATTTGATGGTAAAACCGTTATATAACATACGATAAAAACCCAAATTGCACACAAAAGTAATACAAATATTTATTACTGTAGCAATAACAACGCTGGAGGATTCATTTTTAAGTAGGGAGAAAAATCAATCGGCAGTGTTGCTTTGCCATCCATTCGCCACGATGTAAATATTTCTACGATATTGAAAAGAAATGGCGATATTTGCAAAGGATTAAAAGCGATGGAGAAAGAGTGAATTGTTCGGCCTCATATTGCGGATAACCGATAGTATTTGGTCAAAAATAAATTGGTTGCAAAGTACTGTAAGCAAATTATTAATCCGATAAAATATTTGATAATAGTATTGTGCTGTCGAACATTCATGTGACGCAAAAGAGAGGAATAACGTGACAGGAATCTATTCTATCAATGGCCACGTAAAAATATTTCTGTAAAACTTTTTCAACCTTTCCGAAGGGAAGCAGTCTGCTAATATAGATGAAGCATATAAAATAAGCTGTTTATGGATAAAATGAAGACAAATGTCGTGAAACATATTTT
>CAZFTY010000096.1:0-7282 GCA_964521835.1 uncultured Microbacter sp. | reverse complement strand
CATCTACAACAATTATCTTCCATGGCTGTCCGTTACAGGCAGATGGCGATAATCGTGCCGCCTCCAGCATACGCGTCAATACCTCTTTTTCAACAGGGCGGGTTTGGTATGTCCGATCGCTTTGCCGCTGTTCGGCCAGTTCATAAACAGTTTGCATCAGCTACTCGGCATTATCGGTTCAAACACCCACACCTTCATAGGTAAATCCCAGTTCCGAGATCTCTTTTTTATCGTAAATATTACGACCATCGAGCACTATATGATGTTTCATCAATTTCTTCACAATCTGCCAGTTGGGCATTCTAAACTCTTTCCATTCGGTGACAAGCATCAAAGCATCGGCATCATTCACCGTATCGTAGATGTCGGAAGCGAAATAGATACCTTGTCGCAATGATGGATCAATGCTTCTCTCTATTGCCTTCCGGGCCTCTTCCATCGCAACCGGATCGAACAGGCGTACCTTGCAGCCGGCTTCCAGTAATTTACGAATGAGCACTAAAGAGGGAGCTTCGCGCATATCATCGGTATTCGGTTTGAAGGCAAGTCCCCACAATGCAACCACCATTCCATTCAACGAATCGTTTGACAACGCAAGTTGCAGTTTAGCAAACAAAATCTCTTTCTGTCGTTCGTTTACTTCATCTACCGATTTAAGTACATGCATCGTATATCCCTGTTTTTCTGCCACTTTAATCAGTGCCCGTACATCTTTCGGAAAACACGAACCGCCATATCCGATGCCGGAATAGAGAAATTTAGTACCGATACGACTGTCGGAACTGATGCCTTTCCGTACCATATTTACGTCGGCTCCCACTCTTTCACACAGATTGGCAATGTCGTTCATGAAACTGATACGGGTTGCCAACATGGCATTAGCGGCATATTTTGTCATTTCAGCCGACGGAATATCCATAAAAATAACCCGAAAATTATTCAGCAAAAATGGACGATACAGCTGAGTCATCAGCTTCTGGGTTCGCTCCGATTCAATGCCAACCACAACTCTGTCGGGACTCATAAAATCGTTGATAGCATCTCCTTCCTTCAAAAATTCAGGATTGGAAGCCACGTCAAACGGAATAGCAACACCCCGCAGGTCTAATTCTTGTTGAATAATTTCTTTTACCTGATGTGCAGTTCCCACAGGCACCGTACTTTTTGTGACCACGCAAACATACTTATTCATGTTGCGACCAATGGTTCGCGCCACCTCGTAAACATATTGTAAATCAGCACTTCCATCTTTATCCGGAGGCGTACCTACGGCGCTAAAAACCACTTCTACGTCATCCAGGATGGCAGGCAAAGAGGTTGAAAACTTCAATCGTCCGGCCTTTGCGTTTCGTACAACCATCTCATCAAGCCCAGGCTCATATATTGGAATAATACCTTGCTTTAAATTTTCAATTTTTTGAGTGTCGATATCCACACAGGTAACTTCCACTCCCATTTCGGCAAAGCAGGCACCGGAAACCAATCCGACATATCCTGTCCCGACAATTGCTATTTGCATATTCTATTGTGTGTTAATGGCAATTATTATATCTGTTTTTACAGGCGGGCATCCACCAAACTACGATCTACAAAACCCTTCACGTCGAAAATGACCGCTCCGGCATCTCTGTATTTTTTATAATCGATGGTTTTGAATTCGCTGTGCTCCACAGCAACCACAATAGCCTCATACGCCGTTGACGGATCGAGCACCGGCAATAAGTCGAGATCGTACTCACGTTTTACCTCCTGAGCGTTGGCCCAAGTGTCATAAACATCCACCTGCAATCCAAATTCTTTCAGCTCTTTATAAATATCTATCACTTTCGTATTACGCACATCCGGACAATTTTCCTTAAAGGTAAAACCAAGAATAAGGGCTCGCGAATGCTTAATTTTATGATCTTTCTGGATCATCAGTTTCAACACCTTGTTGGCGATGAAACCGGCAATGCTGTTGTTGACACGCCGTCCGGACAAAATAACCTGAGGATCGTATCCAAGCGCTTTTGATTTATGTGCCAGATAGTAAGGATCTACGCCAATACAATGCCCTCCCACCAGTCCGGGTTTGTACTTTAGAAAATTCCACTTGGTTCCGGCCGCTTCAATCACGTCGGCAGTATCGATACCAACCCGGTCAAAAATCAGCGCCAGTTCGTTGACGAATGAAATATTGACATCGCGTTGTGCATTTTCAATTGCTTTGGCAGCTTCGGCCACCTTCAGATTCGGAGCTTTGTGGGTGCCCGCTTCAATAATAGAGCGATACAACGCATCCACAACATCAGCCACTTCGGGAGTTGATCCGGAAGTGATCTTCTTTATTTTGGTCAGGGTATTGACCTTATCGCCTGGATTGATACGCTCCGGAGAATATCCGCAAAAGAAGTCGGCATTAAATTTCAATCCCGATTGCTTTTCCAGCACAGGTACACAATCCTCTTCCGTACAACCGGGATAGACTGTCGATTCGTATATCACAATGTCTCCTTTTTTCAAAGCACCGCCTACCGTGGCACTTGCCTTAAGCAGAGGTGTAAGATCCGGATTATTAAATGAATCGATTGGCGTGGGTACCGTCACTATAAAAACGGTTGCCTTGCATAAATCATGCACATCGGAGCTGAATGATAATCCGGTCGCATTACCGTTTCGCTTCAGATCCGAAGCTTTTTTCAGCTCTTCAATATTTGCTTCGCGTGTATGATCTTCGCATCGGCTCAATTCTTCTACACGGTTTGTATTTATATCAAAACCAATAACATCATATTTCTTACCGAACTCTATTGCCAATGGCAGACCAACGTAGCCCAACCCTACCACTGCAATGTGAACATTTTCCAAATCCAATTTCATCTTATTTTCGTATTATTCTTCGTCGTAATAGTTCTTTATATAATCCTTCGTAACGGCATTATTACCATAATTACCATACCCGTAACGTTGATATCCGTAATTATATCCGTAACCACCCGCCTTAGAATCAACATCATTCAGCACCATTCCCACATATTGTATTCTATCGGTTTTCAACTGACGAATTACGGTTTTGAAGAATTTCTTGTTTGTTTTTCTGCTTCTGACAATATAAAGCAAACAATCGGCAAGTGGAGCAAGCGGATAAGCATCCGACACAATACCCACCGGGCTGGTATCAATAATCACATAGTGATACCTCGTCTTCAGCTCACTGATCAGCTCCTGCATTTTAGACGAACGAATCATCTCTCCGGGATTAGGAGGCACAGTGCCGGCCAGCAACATATCAAAATTAATTTCAGGCGATTTCTTGATAATGACATCATCCAGAGAAATTTGCCCAAGCATACAGTTTGTGATTCCCTTTTCTTTCTCAAGCGATAACCGTTTCGATACGGATGGCTTGCGTAAATCCAAATCGATCAAAATTGTCGATTCTCCGGTCATGGCGCACATGCTGGCATAATTCAAACAAAAATGAGTTTTACCATCGCCCGATTCTGTTGAAGTTATAATCACGCAAGAGGCGTCCATTTGACGTGCAACAAACTTCACCCGGGTTCTAATCATTCTGTAAGCTTCCGCTATCGCCGACTTTGGCCGTCTCAATACCGAGATAGAGGCATCGTTAGTAGCATGTGGCAAACTACCTACGTAAGGGAATGGCGACAATTTCTCCACGTCGCGCTTATCCATTACCTTGGTTTTCAAATATTCTTTCAGAATAATAATCAGCAATGGAATAATTAAACCCAACGCCAATGCCATCATAAGGCTTTTCTTTTTATCCCCGCCGTTGGTGATGGACACCATCCGCGCCCGCTCCAGAATGGTATTATCGGGCACATTGGATGCGCGTTGAATCTGAGCCTCGGCTCGTTTCTGAAGTAAATAGGTATAATAGGTGTCATTCATTTTGAACTGACGTTCAAAATTGTTCATCTGGCTTTCTATATCGGGCAAAGTTGCAAGTTCCCCCGATGCTTTGTGTGTTTGAGCATCGATGTCCCTCTTTTCAATTGCAAAAGCAGCGCGCACATTGTGCAGAGCCTCCGTAAGAGAGCTCTTTATTTTACCTAATTCTTCCTGATACTTTGCATAGTAGGGATTCTGAGGCGTAGTCTGTTGAAATTTACGCAACGTTTCATTATATTGGGTAAGTAATCCGGTAAGCACCGGGTCGACAATGCCTAAGCTGGAAGGTGTCAACAGAACCTGATCATTCGCGTTCTTCTTAATATAATCGGCCAGATAATTGAGATACGATTCCTTCAGGTTATATTGTAAACGCCGCTCATCAAACGACGTAAGATGTCCGAGAATTGTTGATCCGTAAGCATTTATATCTACTATCTGTTTTGTTCTTCTAAAATGTTGCAACTGATTGTCCGACATCTTCAACGAGTCTGAAATGTCATTTAGCTGTTTGTCAATAAATTGAATTGTGCGGTTGGCTTCCTCATTTTTGCGGTTCAGGTTATCCAGCAAAAATTCATCGCATAAAGCATTCAGGAAATCAACATCACGCGGATAAACAGTACCTTCCAACGACACTGCCAATACCGTCGAGTTCTGTGTAACAAAGCTTAAAGAAATACGCGGTGTAAAATAATCGATAAGGTATGAATTCGACAAAAATGCAAAATTGATCTCTTTATGAGCCTCGAACGTAGCTGTTTTATTCACCACTACAGAAAAATAGGGAGTGTTCAGTAACATTCCGTACCGCCCGGTATACCGAAGGCTACCTAACTGTTTATCTTTTTCATGCGAAATCTCATAAGTCAGGCCGTCAATATCCTTAAAATTAAACTCCAGACCATATATGGCATCATTAATATTATCTCCTTTTATTTCAATGGGAGCGTATCCGTACAGATTACTTACCTTAAAATGACCGGTAGTGTAATAGTCGACATTTGCATTGATTTTATTAATCGCTCTCTCAACCAAATCATTAGATGTGAACATAATCATTTGGTTATCATTGTTTTTGTATGCCGTGTTAAGATTGACTCCCTGCATCACAACCTGTTGTGATCCCGATTGAGAACCTCCGCCCAAAATAACACGGGCACTCACCTGATAGGTCGGTTTCCAGGTTTTATTCGCAATAAAAGCGATGCTAAGGCTTATAGCCAGCGCAATCACAAATAAATACCAATGATGCAGAATCTTAAATAACCATTCGAGAATATCAAAATTAGATTCTTCCTCCTCCATATCACTGTACTGAGGGGGATAGTTTTGATATTGCGTATTGTTATTGACTTCCATAAAATGAGAAATTTTGCGATGATGCGTTTATTTAATGGTATTCATTACTAACACTAAGAAAGTGACAGATGTCGTAATTAATGACATAAGCGAACCGAACGATTCGATACGGAAGAAGCTACTCTTCGCTGTGCTAACATATATAATATCATTGGGATAAACATAATAATATTCGGAGTCGAGCAATGACCTGGATCGAATATCAAACTGCTTGACAATAGGTCCTTTTGTCGTTTCCCGGATAATTTTGACTCTGCCCCGGTCACCATTCGTACGGATATCTCCAGCCAAAGCCAGTGCCTGAAAAATAGTCAGTTTATCTTTGTATATCGGAAATTGACCTTTACCGGCTTCCCCAATTACATAAAATACATCGTTGTTCAAAATTGTAATTACAGAGGCTTTTTTGTCCAATTCCCGTATTTTGTTTTCTATCACCCGATTGGCCTCTTCCAATGTCAAACCACCTATTTTCAGGTGCGAAATAAACGGCAAATCCACAGTGCTGTCGGCATAAATTTTATATGACGTTCCTGTCGACTGACCGGAAGATGCAAACAAACGCATTACATCTTCATTTATCGAGAGTACGCGAATCGCAATTTGATCGTTCGGTTCTAAAATATACGATTGATATGCTTTTTTGCTGTATTGAGGAAGATCCTTGCGGAGCTGAAGATATTGCGTGGTTCGATTCGTTACGCAGGAAGTAAGGCTAAATAAAAGCAAAGCTGCAACAGACCAGATAGCTATGTATTTCAGTTGTCCCATGCTTAAAAATATTTAGAGATGCTAATACCCAGTAACAACAGCGAAATTGTGGTTGACACGGTTCCCAGCAAGGTCGACCAGGATGTCACCCCAAAGAAATGAGCAGGAACCTTCTGAACATAAATCACATCGTTGGGTTGAAGATAATAAAATTCCGTATGCATTATGTCCTGACTCCTCACATCGAATGTTTTAACAATGGTTCCTTCCGGGGTCTGGCGAAGAATTTTTACCTGCTTTCTATTCGCCATCGATCCCAAATCGCCCGAAATGGCTAATGCTTCGAAAATATTCAATTTATCTTTTATCAACGGATACCGTCCATTGCCCCCCTCTCCTATCACACTGAAATAAGCATTAGCGAGATTAACACGCATATAGCAATTACCAAACTGACTCTTGATTCGTTCTTCCAGTTCATCTTTCACGCTTCTCAGTGTTTTTCCGGCAACTTCCAGCTTACCGACATATGGAAATACCAGCAACCCATTTTCATCTACTTTGTAGGTAAATAAATCGTTTGCTCCGGTTCCGCCCGAAGCTCCATCATTGCTTACACCACTACCCTGAAACAATTTATTGGTTTCTTCGTTGAGAGAATAAACCATAATACTGAGGCGATCGCCGGCCTGAAGTTTATATTCCTGAAAACGTATCGAATCTTTATACCGGGTAATATCCTGATTTGGTTTTTGTAAATAATTAACATCTTTGTAGGTAATACACGACACCAACAGCCAACTACCTGTTAAGCAGGCAATCAGCGCATACAAAAATCTCAGGAATATAGAACCGGGTAAATGCATTCAATGATTTGAATAAGAATAACGAACCGTCGTATTAACTGCAAATTTAATAAATAAAATGTAAAAATGCAGATGACAAACAACTTTATTGCAAGAGCCCCTTTACCAGCCAATCGGAGTCAATCCATGCGCTGTCAAATAAGCATTTGCTTTACTGAAATGGCCATTACCGAAAAAGCCACGATAAGCCGACAAGGGTGAAGGATGAGGCGACTGAAGAACGAGATGGCGTTGACGATCGATAAACTCCCCTTTGCGTTGCGCATACGATCCCCAAAGCATAAAAACGAGGTGCTCTTTTTCATCATTTAAAGCCCGTATTGCAGCATCGGTAAATTGCTCCCACCCTTTGTTCTGATGCGAGCCGGCCTGATGAGCCTTTACGGTCAATGTCGCGTTAAGCAGCAGCACGCCCTGTTGTGCCCAACGTTCCAGATTACCGCTCG
>CAZFTY010000095.1:0-7291 GCA_964521835.1 uncultured Microbacter sp. | reverse complement strand
CCATAATAATATCAAGCTCTTTTGTTTTCTGAATTTTGCAATCTATTCATTCAGTGTAAAACGGCTTTTGAGTGATGCCAATGATGAGTCGCCTATAAACAGTTCGTACTCACCGGCTTCATTAACAAACTCCGTTTTGTCGTTGTAAAATTTCAACTCTTCGGGAGTCAGGGTAAATGTGATGGTTTTAGACTCTCCCTTTTTCAGGAATATTTTTTGAAAACCCTTCAGTTCGCGTACCGGACGAACTACACTTCCTATCAGCTTGTGAATATAAAGTTGCACAACCTCTTCTCCGTCATAATCGCCGCTATTTTTTACATCGACACGAGCCGCTATTTTTCCTTTGTTTATCTTCATTTTATCGGATGAAAGTTGTAAATTGCCTATTTCAAAGCGGGTATAACTCAATCCATATCCGAAAGCGTATTTCGGGCTATTGGGAAGATCGATATAGGCAGAAACGTACGTCTTGTCATTATCATCTTTAGCAGGCCTCCCTGTGTTGTAGTGGTTGTAATAGATAGGAATCTGCCCTTCCGTGCGTGGAAAGGTTATCGGTAGTTTTCCTGACGGATTATACTTTCCGAAGAGAACATCGGCAATGGCATTGCCGGCTTCCGTGCCTAACCACCAGGTATACAAGATAGCAGGAACATTATCGGCGGCCCAGTTGAAAATCAGCGGTCTTCCGGCGCTTATCAGCAAGATAACGGGCTTGTGGGTGGCAAAGATGGTTTTTAATAACTCTTCCTGCACACCAGGTAAACGCAACGAACTTCTGCTTTTTGCTTCTCCACTCATATCGGGAGCCTCGCCCAGCGTCATGATTACCATATCGGCGGATAAAGCAGTTTGTCTGGCTTCGGCAAAAAGAGAGGTGTCATTATCCTGTATGTTGCATCCTTTCGAATAAACCAGCGGAGCGTTTTTATCGAGTTGGGCGGCGATAGCATCATGGAGTGTTTGAATTCGTTGGTTGTCATCGGGAAAGGAAATGGCCCAGAATCCATGATGCGCGGTAGTTGCTTTTCCGAAGGGGCCTATAAGCGCAATTTTAGTATTGCTTTTCGAAAGAGGCAATAAAGGCTTGCCGTTAACCGGTCTGTTTTCGAGCAGGACAATGCTTCTGGCTCCTATCTCTCTGTCAAAACTTCGGTTGTCTGCGTTGTTTGTTTCTGCTTTTTCTCTCTCCTCGTTACAAAAACGGTAGGGATCCGAGAACAGCCCAAGTTCATATTTTTTGATTAATATACGTCTGACGGCATCGTCGATAAGCGCAACCGGTACTTTGCCATCCTGCACGAGCTGTTTCAGGTTGTCTCGATAGCATCGACTCTCCATATCCATATCGCTACCTGCCGTGATAGCTTTCAACGCAGCATCATAACCGTCTTTTGCAAAACCGTGCGGAACCATTTCTCCGATGCTTCCCCAGTCACTTACTACAAAGCCCTTGAAATTCCACTCTTTTTTCAGCTTTTCGCGTAACAGATATGCATTGCCTGTGGCTGGAACTCCATTCAGGTCATTAAAGGAGTTCATAAGCGTGGCCACTCCGGCATCTACAGCAGCTTTGAAAGGAGGCAAATAGGTCTCATTAAGTTGTCGCAGACTCATATCTACCGAGTTGTAATCGCGACCGCCGACTGCAGCTCCATAGGCTGCGAAATGTTTGGCACAAGCCATGATAGCGTCTGTGTTGCCCAGTCCGTTGCCCTGAAACCCTTTAACACGTGCTATGGCCACTTTCGATCCGAGGTAAGTGTCTTCGCCGGCACCCTCCATTACGCGCCCCCAACGCGGATCGCGTGCAATGTCCACCATTGGTGCAAAAGTCCAGTGAATACCATAAGCCGCCGCTTCGGTGGCCGCAATACGAGCCGATTTTTCGATCAGAGCCAAATCCCACGAAGCAGTCTCTCCGAGTGGCACCGGAAATGTAGTCCGGAATCCGTGAATAACATCTTGTCCGAAAATCAGGGGGATGTGTAATCGCGACTGCAGAGCCAGTTCCTGCAATTTTCGTGTTTTGTCCACACCAATAACGTTCAGCATCGAACCGACCTTGCCTTCTCGTATCTGTTTCTCTTTCTCCCCGTCAGGCGTAATTTTTCCGGTGGCACCCCAGTCTCCGTTGTACTGGTTTAGTTGCCCTATCTTTTCTTCAAGCGTCATTCTCGACAATAAATCATTTACAAATCGATCTGCTTTTTGTCCGAAGGCAACGGCAATAGTCACCGACAATATTACTGTACTTAGTAATTTTTTCATTACTTTCTTCTTTCTTTTAAAATGTTGATTAGTAGTATTTTGAATTTTGTTTTAGGGGTGCATTCCTAATGCTTTGATATACCCGGCATTTTTGGAGCAGTTTTCTGCCTGTATATTTTCAAGCAGTTGTTTCAAGGCGGTTTTTACCTTTTCAGCCGAAGGCTTTGCTTTGCGTATTTTTTCAAAACTGCTTCTGTCTTGCTGCGTAAAGGTAATAATTTCGGACCAGTTTTCCGGCACCTTTACGGATACCATGCAACTCGTTTTCTCCATTTTTTTATAGGGCCAGAAATGCCATCCGATGCCATTTTTTTCAAGTAAACGTCTGTAAGCATCTACCCATACGTCGGTGTTTTCGCCGGTTTCTCCCATGTAGATGGGGCGGTTTGTTTTATTTCGGAAGTCAACAAAATCCTGTACGTTGGCCTGCAGCGTATCGCACCAGTAACGGTGGCAGGTGTACATCATTTTATCGTCAAATTTCCAGTCGTGAAACACGGTAAAATTCCCATCCCACTGAGCGCCACCCAAAATGACAAGGTGATTTTTATCGACCTGACGAATGGCCGCAGTCACCATTTTATATACCGGCTCCAGTTGTTTGTTGATTTCATCCGTGTTGGTGAAATAGGGAGCAATCGGTTCATTGAGAAGATCATAGCCGATGATGGCAGATTCGTTGGCATAATGTTTCGCTATGCGTTTCCAAATTGAGCAAAAAAGCGCCTGATCGTTCCTGTTTTCAAACAAATAGGGATAACCGTAACTGTCGTCGATGTTATCTCCGGTTTGTCCGCCGGGGGCGTCGTGCATATCCAGAATCACCGATAGACCTTCGGCTTTGCACCAGCCGATTACACGGTCGATCAGTTCAAATCCCCGGTTTTCGTTGTTGGCACCCATGTAATCTTCGTTCGTAAATAACTTGTAGTGAAACGGTAACCGAATGGAGTTCATTCCTGTTTGGCGGATATAATGAATATCGGCTTTTGTGATGTAGCTCTCCTGAAACTGCTGCCAAAAGCGGTTTGTTTCGTCGGCGCCTACCAACTCTTTCAGAGCCTCATCTATCAACCGAAAAGAGTTGACATTGCTGAAAAGGAACATATAGCCTTCGGGATTCAACCAGTTGCCCAGATTGATACCCTGAATAAGGAACGGTTTGCCATTGGGATCTTTCAGATGTTGTCCGTCGACGCTGAAAAATTTGGTGCTGCCTGGTTTTGGAGACATTGCCATTACTAAAATACTGAATGATAGTGATAATATGAGTGATAAAATGCGGGTTAGATGGAGTTTTGACATGATTCCTGATAATTAAGATTAGACGAAACAGAATGTAAAATAATAATTAAATGATTATCGGATAAGATGCCTATACAAAAAGCAGTGCACTATATCCGTTTTTCTCAGCGTTCTTTGCAAAAGCTTTGCTCTCTTTGCGGTGAAGAATCTGAGGTTAACCGCCAAGAACGCTGAGAATGCGCAAAGCACGCAAAGATTAGGTCATTAGATAACTAATCCGATAGTCATAAATAATTAAAGTAACGAAAGGGTACAAACATGTGTTCACTATAAATCTTTTGCCCAATGTCCGGAGACAAAATGAATCCGAACTTTGTGGCAAAAGATTTTGAAAAAAAACAAGTTATCTACTTTCCAGACTTTAGTTCACTGAATGTACGGGATGGTGCCAGAGCTTTATGGGCTTTTTCCACTACCATGGGTTTGGCTAATTTGAAAGTGGCTGTCTGCCTGAAATCTTTAGACGAAGCTCCGACTTTGACACTATATGTTCCTGCGTCGGCTACCCACGATGAGGATGCGGTATTGAAAGATGCCAGATTACGGCTGGTGATTACGAAAGTTATTTGTTGCGATTCTCCGGGTTTCAGCAGGCGGGTTTTAGCAAAGCCTTTGAGTTCTTCTGTTGGCTTGTCGAGCGACGATGCGGGAGCGCTCAGATAGAGTTCCACCACTTCGCGACCGGCTACGGATCCTCTGTTTTTGATGGTGACAGTTGCCGTAATTTGCTTGTTGAACAGATTACTGCTGAGTTTTAAGCCCGAATAGGCAAAGTTGGTGTATGAAAGCCCGTATCCGAATTCGTAGGCTACAGGAACCTTAAATGTGTTGTAATAGCGGTACCCGACGTAAATGCCATCATCATACGTGGTCTCTGCCGGTTTATTCGATAGAAAATCACTTACCGCCTCTTGGGGGTTCGGGTTCGGGAGTTCTATTCCCGGAAAACTTTTGGAAGAGGGTACATCGTTGTACGACATCGGGAATGTTGCCGTCAGTTTTCCCGATGGATTTACGTTGCCTTTCAGTACATCGGCGATAGAATTTCCGGCTTCTTTTCCCGGTTGCCATGCCAGCAAAATCGCGTCGGGAATGCTTCTCCAGCTTGCAGTTTCAATCACCCCTCCGATGTTGAGGACGACAGCCACCTTTTTACCTTGTGCATGGAATGCCGCAGTCACGGTTTGCAAGAGCGCTTTTTCTTTATCTGTAAGATTGAAATCGTCTTTTACCTTTCTATCCTGACCCTCTCCGGCATTACGACCGATAGTAATCAGGGCGATGTCGCTTTCTGCAGCCAATGAAGCAGCTTTTGTATCGGTAATTTGCATTTCATCGATATGAGAAATATAGCCGAACATCAGATCATTGGCACTCGGTTTGGGTTGGTTGGCTTTGGTCTCTTTCAGATAGTTGGCATAATCGTTTTTCAATGTGGCGTTAATCTGGTACCCGGCATTGTTCAATCCTTCAACCAAATCGACATTATGAGCGGAATTAACGTTGCCGCTTCCGGTTCCACCTTTGATGATGTCGTAGGAGGTATTTCCAAACAGAGCTATTTTTTTGATCGATTTGTTAATCGGAAGTGTCTTGTCATCGTTTTTGAGTAGCACCATACCATCGGTCGCTGCCTGACGTGTAATTTGCGAATGCAGTTTCATATCAGGTTTATTTGAAAACTGATATTGTTTGAAATGGGGCGAAAGCAGCATGATGTTGAGGATGCGTTCGCAGTTGCGATCGAGATCTTTTTCCGATAGCTTCCCTGATTTTACGGCATTTATAATCTCCTCTGACTGTTTTGGCATTCCGGGCATTATCATATCGTTGCCGGCTTTCATCTGGGCTGCCGCATCTTTGCCTCCGAACCAGTCGGTCATTACAAATCCCTTAAATCCCCATTCATCGCGCAGAATGGTGGTAAGCAGGTCGTAGCTTTCCGAAGTATAGGTTCCGTTAATCAGGTTATACGACGACATTACCGTCCACGGTTGTGCTTTTTGTACGGCAATGCGGAATCCTTCGAGATAAATTTCGCGTAGGGCGCGTTCACTCATCAGGTTGTTCACGGTGTTACGGTTAGTCTCCTGATTGTTTGCCGCAAAATGTTTGATGGAGGTTCCCACGCCTTGCGATTCGACTCCGTTTACCATTGCAGCGGCAATAGAGCCCGCAACCACCGGATCTTCGGAGTAATATTCGAAATTTCGTCCGCAAAGAGGATTGCGCTGAATGTTGAGCGCCGGTGCCAGCAAAACATCCGCGCCATATTCGTGTACTTCGTTTCCCATGGCCATTCCGACACGTTTCACGAGATCAATATCCCATGACGAAGCCAGTACGGTTGCTACCGGGAATGCCGTGCAATAGTAGGATGAGTTGTCATTTTTACGTTTGGGTTCGATGCGTAAACCGGCAGGTCCGTCGGCAAGCACCATCGGGGTGATGCCATATTTGTGAAACGCAGCCGAAATTCCGGCAGCCCCGGGTACCAATTGATCGGTATAGCCGACAACGGGTGTGGTCTGTTTCGCCGAAGGATCCATTTGCATCCCTTTTCCGACAACAAGAGATGCTTTTTCTTCGAGCGTCATTGAAGCTACTGTTTTTTTGACATCAAAGATCTTTTGTGCTTTCGCACAAGGTGCAATGCCGAGGGTAGTTGTGGCAATTGCAGCGACGATAAAAGTATATTTTAACGTCATCATGTTTTTTATTTGCATAATATTAAGTTAACTGGTATTTGGTATGGGAATCTTTAACTTATACTGTATTTGCTACTTAAGATGCAAAAAGAGACTCGTTATTTATAGTTGTACACCCTCACGTAGTCAATTTGCATCGAACAGGGAAATATACTGTCATCTACGCCTTGTGCTCCACCCCAATCTCCTCCGATGGCAAGGTTCAGAATGAAGAAACAGGGCTTATTGAACGGCCAGTTGGACGCACTTTTTACTGCCGGACTGTATGTATAATAGGGATGATCGGGGTCGTCTACGTAGTATTCTATTTTGGAAGGAGTCCAGATCATTCCGTTTAAAGCATTTATAAAAGTTGGCAAGCCGGTAAAATGAATTACCGGCTGTGCCAACTTAGAGTTGATGCAACACAATCATTAATTACCTAAAACCTATTTGCATCCTTCTATTATTAACGTGGCAATTGAGTGAGGTAACAATTTTACCGGTGCTGTAACGCCTTCAATTAAGAGGTTGTAATCCATTGTTTTATCCGTTGGATTCATCGTTATTACAGCAATTTTTCCGTCTTTGTTTATAAATGCGGTGGCAAGCAGTTGATCGCGTGTTGTAGAACAGGCAATTCGTTTGGCTCCGGGCTTTACAAACTTTGAAAAATGTCCCTGATAATAAAAAATATTAGTGTATGTCAATTTACCGGTGTTTGTATCGGCATGAACAGGAGCATAACAGAAGTTGCCTGCATGATTAGGTCCACCGTTTTGATCGAGCAAAATGTTCCAGTCTATCCATCCGCTATTTCCGTTGTTGAAATCGTTTATCATGGCCGTTCCGTACCGTTCGCCTAACCACCACTCTTTTGTTTTAGAGGCATCATATTTTTCAACGCACCCTTCCGTGAATAGTAAATTTTTAGTTGGGAATGCTTCTTTGACCCGTTTCAGGTTCTCGAACTGCATACCGCTACCACTCCAGGTTTCGTACCAGTGATATCCGAATCCCCAAAT
>CAZFTY010000094.1:0-7303 GCA_964521835.1 uncultured Microbacter sp. | reverse complement strand
TCTCTGCCGACGCACAAATCACCCTGCTGGAAGCCGGGCCCGACATTTCGTTTGCCAATTGCGGACTACCCTACTACATCGGCGGGGATATAAAAAGCCGTTCGAAGCTGATACTGCAAAGCCCCGAAAGCTTCAATCAGCAGTACAATGTCGAGGTACATATCCACACTACGGTTACAACCATCAACCGAAAGGAACATACAGTCTCCACTCACAATACCCGAACAGGTGAAACCAAAGAGATCTCCTACACCAAACTGATACTGGCGCAAGGTGGTCGCCCCGTCAAACCGGCACTACCCGGAGCCGATCAGAGTCATGTTTTCACCCTGTGGACACTCGAAAACATGGATGCCATTTTCGGACATATTCAACAACAAAATCCGCAACACGCCGTGGTGGTAGGCGGAGGTTTCATCGGCCTCGAGATGGCGGAGGCCCTTACCAAACGGGGTCTGCAGGTGGAAGTGGTGGAGATGATGCCACACGTAATGTCGGTGATGGAGGCCGAAACGGCGGGCTTTATTCAAAACGAGATGCTCGCGCACGGCATTGGTATTCATACCGGAACTGCCGTTTCCGAAATCACACCCAATACTGTCAGGCTATCAAACGGCACGATCCTCAATGCCGATATGGTATTGCTCTCCATTGGCGTCTCTCCCTCGTTGCAGCTTGCTAAAGAGGCCGGACTGACCATTGGAGAGGCCGGAGGCTTGCTCGTAAACTCGTATTTGCAAACCAACGATCCGGATATTTTTGCTGCTGGCGACATGGTAGAGATCGAACACCGGGTAAGCGGGAAGAAAGTGCGCATTCCCTTAGCCGGGCCGGCTAATCGTCAGGGACGCATCGCCGCCGAAAACGCTTTGGGAGGCCGGCATCCTTACAAAGGTGCCTTGGGAACTTCGGTCGTCCGGGTATTCGAGGCAGTTGCCGGTATCACCGGACTGTCGCTTAAGCAAGCGCTGGCTCAGGGGATCGATGCCGATGCGGTAGTGGTACACAAAGAGCATCACACCAGTTACATGCCCGGCGCTGAAACCGTGAGCGTGATGCTTATTTTCGACAAGAAGACGGGCGTTGTGCTCGGAGGACAAACCGCCGGTTACAAAGGCGCTGATAAACGGCTGGACGTGATCGCTACAGCCGCCGCTGCAAAACTTACGGTAAGCGAACTGTCGGACATCGACTTTGCCTACTCGCCACCTATCGGTACAGCTAACGACGCCCTGAACATGGCCGCTTTCACGGCCGAGAACAAACTATCGGGTTTCAGTCCGTCAGTTACGGCCGCACAACTAGACGCTTTCGTAGCAAACAAGCAGCCACTCTTTATCGACGTGCGCGACGTCTTTGCATTTGAAAAGAGTCATGTTGAAGGTGCGCTGCATATTCCATTGGAACTGCTCCCGCAACAGCTACCGGCCGTCTCTTCCGATCAGCTGATTCTGGTGTACGACGAAACAGGAAAAAAGGGGCATCAGGCCTTACGTACCCTCAAAGGTGCCGGATTTAGCAACGTAGTCAACCTTTCGGGCGGACACACCTCGTTGCAACGCCAAGCCCGTGGTGTAGGATTTCAGCAGTTGTGCCTCGACCTCTTGCCTATTGAGAACAAGACAACGGAAAAGGCAGAAGAGAAACCGGTTGAAAAAACAACGATCAAACCGATCGATAACCATTCAACACTGATTGTAGATGTTCGGACGCCAGAAGAGTTTGCCGGAGGAGCCTATCCCGGCGCCATCAATATTCCGTTAGACGAAGTAACGATGCGGAGCGACGAGTTCGGCGACCGCCCCGACCGGGAGATTATTGTCTATTGCGCTTCGGGAGGCCGTTCGGCTTATGCACAGCAAATATTGATGCAGTTTGGTTACACAAACGTCACCAATGGAGGCGGACTCTCCACGATGATGGCCCGGCATCCGGTGCAGAAGCCGGAAACCCAGAAAACCGTCTTGTTACCATTAGTTGTCGATGTTCGCACCCCCGAAGAATTTGCGGGAGGAGCCTACCCGGGAGCGGTCAATATTCAGTTGGACGAACTACCGGCGCGAGTGGACGAACTGGGCGACAAATCGCGCGATATTACTCTCTATTGCGCTTCAGGAGCACGTTCGGCTTATGCACAGCGCATGTTGTCACAAATGGGATTTACCAATGTAAAAAACGGAGGTGGCATTATGCAAATGATGATGATGCGGAGAGATTAACAAAGTAAGACAAATCGTAGCAGGGTCGTTGCACATGAACATGAACAACGACCCCGCTTTTTCTATTCGGTTAAAACAGCTCCAGTTGCTGATACGGCGTATCGACTTCGGCCTGTTTCTTCCCCTGAAAGAGTTCCATCATCCCGAATTGCTTATCGGTAACCGTGAGGATACCGATATTCCCATGCTCGGGCAGAGCAGCCTTCACCCGTTTTACATGAACATCCGCATTCTCTCGGCTGGGACAATGGCGCAAATAGATGGAAAACTGGAACATGGTGAATCCGTCTTTCATCATCTTCTTGCGAAAGTCGGAATAGATTTTCCGGTCTTTCTTCGTATCGGTCGGCAGATCAAAAAATACCATCACCCACATGATTCGGTATTCATTAAAACGATCCATAAACATTCATACAATGAAGAAATGAAGTAATCAGATACTTTTCCTTGAGGTCTGCAAGATTCTGGTCAGTATCAAAATAACTTCATCACAATCGGCAATCATAGAATCAAACATTTTTTCGTCCATATATCCGGTTTTTGCAAGCAACCGAAGCCAATAGTGCGTTTCCTTCGCCTCTTTCAAGGAAATCGACATTTTCGCAATAAAGTCTTTCTTGCTCTGACCGGAATCTGCCTCTTCTATATTTGCTCCGATCGACGTACCACTTCGCAGGAGTTGTTTTGACAACACAAACTCTTTCTGTTCGGTTATCAAATATTTGTTCAAATTCACAATCCGAACGGCAAAATCAAAACTCTTGGTTTTAATCACATTCTCCTTCATAACTTATCATTACTTAATTGTCCCTATTGCTACATTCCTGCATTCCTCAAAGTTCCGGGTAGCTGATTTTACGACATTCACCGCTATAACATTTATAAAGAGATGCTGTAGTCCGCTGCACGCCTACCATCAGCGGACTGCGGTCGCCATCTATCACCACCTCGATAGTCGGTATTTGTAGCAACGTTTGTTTCAGCTCTTTTGTCAAATCGAAATAATCGCATCCTGTATCGACAATATCACACACAATAGTATCGACATAGGGGCGATAAGGTTCCATGATATCATCAGCCAGACAGTAGGCGTTGTAGCGATTGCGATGATGGATACCGAGCGTGGGCAACAATCCCGAACTGACCAACGAACGGGCTATCACCGCCCGAAGAATAGCGTATCCGTAATTCAAAAGATTATTGGGTGGCTCTTCCTCCCGCCCTCTCCTAAAATCGGGCAATGACGGAAATATGGTACTCCAATAATAAGCGGCAGCCCGGGCTTCGTGATTCTCTCCGTCACCACTCTTTACAGCTTCCGACCAGTAGCGAATATTCTTGGTATTCACCTTACAACGATGCTCCAATAGCGCTGCCTGATTGGCAATTTTAGCCTTAATGGTCTGTTGCCACAACTGCTTTTTGAGCGGCTCCGAAGCATCTATCTGATCGTGCCAACGCTCACGTTGCGTCGTATTGCCCGACAACGGGAGCAATAACCCGGCAGGCATCCGGTTACTATCGCAGGTAATAACAGCCGTATTGTTCGACAACAGGCTATCCATCAATCCATGGGTAAGGGTAATTTGCTGATGATCGAGCACCATCACACCAATATCTTCGATAGGAACGGTAACTTCACTCTTTTGCTTAAACGATTCGGGCAACGTATCGTTCCTTACCACCTCCGGCAATTTAATCACCAACTGTTCATTCCGCTTCGACAAATAAGCCGGATTTCCGAAATAAAGCGTCCGTTTAATCATAACCTACGGTATTTCAAGATTTACTATCTGGTTGAATTTCTCAAGATTTTCCAGATGAACCTGTTCAAAATGCTTCGTACTCCCAAAGACTTTAATGGTCTTGTCTGCCTCTACCACATCGCTCTTTTCATCAGTAATTTCGAAGTACGAACTATATCCCCACCCGGTAAACGAATTGCAAAAACCATGATGTATCGGGTTGCGATGCGTGTATACTACGGCATTGATGAAGTGCTCTTTAGTTGAAATCACTTCCCGCTTAAAATTCTTGATAAAAAGCGAGCCCATGCGCTTATACATCTTATTGAACGACTGCGTATAGCTGCTAAAGAAATTCGCGAATTGTTTCGATAGAAACTTTTCTATATCAACGTCATCGATTTTTTCTTCAGCTTTTCCAAAGTTTGAAACTTTGGAAAAGCTGAAGTTAGATTTATTTCGAATCAGCGCCTCTATTACCTCCCGCTTGCGAATACGGACTACCAGATGGAAATGGTTCGGCATCAGGCAATACGCGAACGTTTCCGCCACCGGAGTGATATACAACCGGTACTTTTCTAAGGAAAACCGATAATTCTCCTCCTGACGAAACACATTTTCAAACCCGTTGGCATGGTTGAAAATATGGTAGGTGGCGTTAGGTTGTAATGGTTGCATGGATGATTCAATACGAATAAACAAAGAACCATTTCAAGCACGGCGTTTCTCGTACATGTCGAACAACGGCTTTTTGGTTCACCCTCAAAGCGCTCTTTTAAGTGCCCTTTTGCATATTACTTATCGAAGAATAACCGCCCCATCAGGTTTCACGTCAAAATCAATTCCCTCAAAAAGACAATTAATTTTATCAAGAACCAACATCAATCTTGCTTGATATTTTGAAGGATCAAAAACACTTTCTGCCTTTTCAATCTCATTATCTGGACGAGCTTCAATATGATTTTGAAAGTATAAAAAAGGGCTTCCCATTTCATTGAATTTATACAATTTATAAAGTCTTGACCTAACGTTTTTCTCGGTTATTTCGTCTTTACTCTCATTGAAAAATATTACTCTATCTCCAGTCTTTAGAATAACTTTCAAATTAAGCAATACCTTCCCTTTCGTTATAGTCTGAAATATAGGCTCCTGTCGAATGTCTCTAATATTCTTAGCCTTCAACTGAGCAACATCAAATAGATTCAAAATCCGATAATGGCGAATAATTTTCTGCTTTTCACTGATGCCTTCATAAAGCAAAAGCAAATAATTTTCTTCATTTTGGACAAGATACTCATGCTTGTGTTTGTGTTTTGATATATATGTCTGCTGCTTTATTGGCATAGCCTTGTTTTTCGACAAGAATCCAACTCCAGCTTTAACCCGAACTCGGATATGCCGTATGGGCTTGTTGTTAAAGTCAAGTACATCGGTTAAGTCAACACCATTCTGTAATTGTTTTTGGATATGTTGTTTTAATAATTCATCAACTATAATATCTTTTTCAATTTTAATATCTTTAATTGGTTTTCTGGAAACAATCCAAATCTCATCTTCTCCTGATTTATCTTTAATAATTTTGTACTTCCCATTTTCTTTAATAGGGAATCCTTGTTCATTCCGTTCTAATGCTTTTACAGCTCCAAAAAAAGTTTCTTTATGTAATTGACCTCTAATGCTATCTCCCTGTGCAATTTTGCCTGTTTTTTCGCCTCGTTTTCTAATATTCTTAATCGTTGCAGTTAATGTCTTGTCGTGAGTTACGTGATTGATAATGATATCGTGTTCAATTTGAATAATATGAAAAGGCTGAAAGCTTTCATAAGGCTTTATATGAAATCGCTGTTCTTTATTTTCCTCTGCCCTGTAATACCGTTCCAAGATAGCTTCTCTTTTTGCAGATCCGGGAATTAAAGTCAATATACCAGCATCTTGAGCATGATGGCTATGCTTGCTTCTGTCTTTTTGTTCCTCTCCTTTTACCTGATATATTTTTTTGAAAATATCGGTCATTGCACCTTTTTGAACATCGACTCTCTCAAAAACAGTTTTTAAATATGCTCTCGCATATTTTGAAATAATCTGTGTATCTACCAATTGACTGTTTTTCCATTTATCGTTCCACTCTTCTTTTGTTACAGTAAATGTAAATAGTTTCTTCTCCCAATAATCTAACTCAAATTGCAAATAAAAACGCAACCTAATATTTGCATTTTTCTTCTCATCTTCCAATCCTTTTCCTATGTTTTCTAAATTTTTGATTCGTGTATACAATTCTTTAACTTTAGGAAGTATGAATAATTCAACTCTATTTTTAATTGGATTGCATTGAATATAACCCTTCACCGTTTTGCACATTGCATCTTTATAATAGTTCGGACATTCCGTAGGGAATCTATTGTTTTTAACTTGACTATTATACGTTGCATCACAAACAGTTAGATTTTTTAATTCAGAATCAAAAGATTTACTTCTTGGTATAGTATGTTCTATTTGATAATCTTTTGAGAATAATTCTGATAATGAAATTTGTTGGCCAGTATAAAAGCACTGAAATTTCTGTTGCTTCCAAAGGATATATTTTGTCAATAATTCCGATAATTCCTTTCTCTTTTTATCAAAATTCACAGACGTTGAGATTAATTGAGTTTGCCATTTATTTGTATTTGGTATTTTGTAATTCAGCATCTTTCTAAATTCTTCCCTGTTTAGAATCAAATACATCAGATAATTGTAATACTCATCACTCATTAATTCATCTTTGCTATTGTCTTGTATTTTGATTGTCCGTAAGAAAATATCGATAAAATCATTATACTTTTGTTGAAATATTGGTGTCTTATTTTCGGATAATTCGAGCGATATTATCTGCTCAACTGCAGAACGGAATTTATTATAATCATCAATAGAGGGTTCTGTAATTCCAAATAATTCAAGAATATTTTGTTGATGCCCCTTATTTTCATTATCTCTGTCTTTGGTCCAATCCGAGTAGGCTTTTCTATAATTCTTGGTATTTAGTTCTCTTGCCATTTCAACCACTACTTTTGTCTCCTTGTCAATCTTTCCAATTTTCAGAAGATAATTTAGCAGGTGACGCAATTCGTGCAAAGTCCTCATAGCCATAGGATTTTTCCAACCTTTAGATGGGGGTTGCGGGCTTTCCAACAGTTTAATATCAGTCCCTTTTAGTTCGGACTTTGAGACAGGATACATTTCTATATCCGATGGATGATATAAGAGGTTTAATGCTTTATCTGATACGTTAAAATTGCTTTTTAATTTGGCTTTAATTGTCTCGTCAAGGCGAGGAAGCTTATAATAATCAATCTCCGGCTT
>CAZFTY010000093.1:0-7310 GCA_964521835.1 uncultured Microbacter sp. | reverse complement strand
GCAAACGGTGCGGCAGCGAGCCCGCCCGCGCTGTTTTGTGATTGATTTTTTACAAGATCACCAGATGGCGTTTCAGATTATCGGCAGCGTACTTGTGTTGGCTTTCGGGTTCTACCTCTCCCGGAGCAACCCTGTAAGGCAGCTATCAAAAACATCGGAAGCAAAAGAGAGTTACATGCAGGATTTTGTCACTTCGTTTGCTTTAACGATAACCAATCCGCTCATTATCTTTCTGTTTATGGCTCTCTATGCCCGTTTTAGCTTTATCACACCATCCACTCAATTCGGACAAGCGGTGATCGGCTTTTTGTGCATTCTGGTAGGAGCCTGTTGTTGGTGGTTTTCACTCACCAGCATCGTTAATTTTTTCAGAAGTAAATTCAATGTCAGAGGATTACGCTGGGTAAATATTATTACCGGTTGTATCATCATGGTGCTGGCTGTTATCGGAATTATAATGACCCTTGCCGGCGATGAATTTATCCACTAAAACGTTCGGATAGTCTGCCTGATAGCCACCAATTTTTCAAGTAAGCCTTCCAGTTTATCCAATTGCAGCATATTGGCTCCATCCGACTTAGCCTTTGACGGTTCGGGATGCGTTTCAATAAACAATCCGTCAACCCCGACAGCAACTCCCGCTCTTGCCAGTGTTTCTATCATCTGCGGCTGTCCACCCGTAACCCCAGACGATTGATTGGGCTGTTGCAACGAGTGCGTAATATCAAGAATCACAGGATAACCCGTTTGCCGCATCACCGGAATCGAACGAAAATCGACCAGCAAATCCTGATAGCCAAAAGTTGTGCCCCGTTCGGTCAACATCACCTTATCATTTCCCGAGTCGAATACCTTCTGAGCGGCAAACTGCATGGCATCGGGTGACAAGAACTGCCCTTTTTTGATATTGATCCACTTCTGCGTTTTCGCGGCAGCAGCCAACAGTTCGGTTTGACGGCACAAAAAAGCAGGAATCTGCAACACATCAGCATATTCGGCAGCCAGCACAGCCTCCTGTTCGGTATGAATATCCGTCACCACCGGAATGTCGAACTCACGCCCCACCTTCTGCAGTATTTTCAACGCCTTTTCATCACCGATTCCGGTAAATGAGTCGATCCGCGAACGATTTGCCTTGCGGTACGAGCCTTTGAAAATATAGGGAATCTGAAGGCGATCGCAAATTTTCACAATCGTTTCGGCAATCGAGAGAGCCATCTCTTCGCCTTCAATTACACAGGGACCGGCCAACAAAAAGAAGTTGCCCGAATCGTTGTTCTTCAAACGAGGAATATCCAGAGTACGCATAAAATATCAAAAATTAATCAGACAGGGGTTTAGAAAATGTGTAATAACGCTGCATAAAGTAGCTGAATGCCGTACAAATAATGGATACGAGCATTTTAGATGGAGTTGGGAAAATTCCCAGTTGCTCCACAAATAGCTTCAAACCCAAATAATTGATTAAAATATTACTACCGGTCACCATTCCATAACGCATCAGCTGGGTTCGACCCCGCAGCGAAGAACCCTGAAAACTAATATATTTCCCCAGCAAGAAGCCGGTTGAAAACGAGACCGGAAATGAGAAGACAAAAGCTGCGATATGGGGTGAAATAGCAAAAAAACGGAATTGCAGAATTTCTTTGGCAAAAACAAAATTATAAAGAACAAAATAGAGAACCCAGTCGAAAACCATGTTGGCCGAGCCACAAAAAACGTAACGAAAAAGAGATTCCGGAACAATTTTTCTAAAGGGTTTAAAATAAAAAAAATCGATAAAATGAATAATAAATCGGCGAATCGATCCGGCTACTCTTTTCATATATAGCTACTTGATTGTTATTCGGCTTTTTTGGCACAAGTGTAGGTTATATAACCATTTATAGGTAAATTTGCACACAACAAACCATACGCAAATATACACTTTTCTGCTGATTTTGATTGTTTTCATCGGCTACGATGAAATAACGCAGCACACTCCGCATGAATTACGTCAAAGCAAAAAAACACCTGGGTCAGCACTTTCTGAAAGATTTATCGATAGCCCAACGCATTGCTGATAGTTTAGCACTAACAGAGGCGATACCCGTGCTCGAAATCGGACCGGGAACCGGTGTTCTGACCCGCTTTCTGTTGCAGAATCCGCTGGTACAACTTACTGCTATCGAGATAGATTCCGAATCGGTGGCCTATCTGAAAGAGCACTATCCGTCATTATCGTTAATCGAAGGCGATTTTCTGCACTTCGACATCGATACCCTGTTTGACGGAAAGCCTTTTTGTATCATCGGCAATTTCCCGTACAACATTTCGAGCCAGATATTTTTCAAGGCACTGGAGCACAAAGAGCGAATACCGGTCATTGCCGGCATGTTGCAAAAAGAGGTTGCCGAACGACTGGCATCGCCTCCCGGCAACAAACAATATGGTATACTCAGCGTTTTGCTTCAGGCATTTTACGACATCGAATATCTGTTTACGGTATCGGAGCAGGTATTCGATCCGCCGCCAAAGGTAAAATCGGGTGTAATCCGGCTCAAAAGAAACAATACACAAAAACTCGATTGTGACGAAAGATTATTTGTCACCGTAGTCAAAACCGGGTTTAATCAACGAAGAAAAACGCTTCGTAACGCGCTTAAAAGCCTGTACAACAATCCGCAGGCAACGCATCCACTGCTCGAAAAACGTGCCGAGCAATTAGATGTCGCTTCTTTTGTAGAACTCACGAACTGGGTGGCTGCCGTCAGGCAATAACGCCGACAAGCGAACAACCATTTTATGATTAACCGGCAGTCCGTTCCGCTATCTATTGGTCAGCTACCCTGACTACGGCATCATTTTCCATAAATATTCGTCGGCCAGATCGAATATCACAGAAAAAACGATTATTTTTGTAAAGATAACGTACTATACGTCTGTTTTTTTCGTTTATAACGTATAGTCGTAAAACATCATTTTAGATTCCAGTTTCAATGATTGATTATATTAAGGGAAAAATTACAGAGCTGACTCCGACTTCGGCTATAATTGAAACCGGAGGCATAGGGTATTTTACCCATATTTCTCTATCGACCTACTCATTGCTTGAAAATAAAGATACGGCTCAGATCTATGTTTACGAAGCCATTCGGGAAGATGCGCATTTGCTTTTCGGTTTTTTCACCAAAGAAGAAAGAGAAATGTTCTTACTGCTTATCTCCGTTTCCGGTATCGGAGCCAACACAGCCAGAATGATATTATCGTCACTATCGGTGCCGGAACTTCAGCAAGCTATTGCTCAGGATAACGCTACGATTTTGAAAAACGTCAAAGGTATTGGTCTGAAAACAGCCCAACGCCTGATTATCGATCTGAAGGACAAAATCGGACGTTTGACCGGCGACATTAAATCTATTGAAAACAGCACTTACTCTTCGGTAAAACAAGAAGCTGCAAGCGCTTTGGTTATGTTAGGATTTCAGTCGGCACCCATTAATAAAGTATTGGATAAAATTTTCTCCGGCGCTCCATACCCAACTGTAGAGCAGGCCATAAAACAAGCACTTAAGATGCTGTAAGCATATTGATGAGGCATTTAACGGAAACCCGACTGTGATCAAAAAGATAGTTCCTTTCATTATAGCACTCTGTTTTATTGCAATTTCCGCATTACCGGTCGTCGGCAAACAATCCGGGCAAAAGGCAGAATCACCTACGTCTCTGGATTATAAGAATGACAGTGGGTCGGATTCTGCCGTAATATTCCCCGTCAAAAAGACATCGGCAGTCACAGCTTCGGAAATAGGGACGCCTCACCCGATGGATCTTCCGGATCCGACCAATGTAAAGAGTTCTGTAGTTTTCGATCCGGTAAGCGGCCTCTATTTTTTCTACACGAGAGTCGGCAACATGGACATCGCCACACCGATGACTATGACCGGACAGGAATATCAGGATTACACCTTACGCACCTCCATGCAATCGTACTGGAGACAGCGCAATGATTCGGTACAAAAAAGCGAGGATGCCAAATTTGCCCTGACGGATCTGAAATTCAGCATGGGGCCTGCCGACAAGTTGTTTGGCCCGGGCGGAGTACAAATGAAAATGCAGGGATCGGCCGAGTTGGATTTCGGAGTCCTTTCGCATACCATCGACAATCCCATCTACCCTTACCGTATGCGTCGCCCCGCGCCGGCATTCGACTTCAGTGAAAAAATTCAGCTGAATATGAATGGAAAAGTCGGCGATAAAGTCAATCTCAACCTCAACTACAACACCGAATCGTCGTTCGACTTCGACCAGAAAATGATCAAACTGGGCTATACCGGTAAAGAGGACGAAATTATAAAGAAAATCGAAGCCGGTAATGTAAGCCTACCCCTCAACAGTTCCCTAATCACAGGTAGTTCTGCCCTGTTCGGCATCAAAACCGAATTACAATTCGGTAAACTGAATGTGGTAGCCGTTGCTTCTCAGCAACAATCGCAAACCAAAACCGTAAGCTCCAAAGGCGGAGTGCAGACGACAAAATTCTATCTTCCGGGCGATAAATACGATGCCAACCGGCACTTCTTTCTATCGCAATATTTCCGGAATAATTTTGACCGCTGGATGAGTCAGCTACCCTACGTTACCTCGGGAATTACCATTAATCGGGTAGAAGTTTGGGTTACAAACAAACGGAGCGACTTTTCTCAGGCCCGTAACATCATTGCCTTTTCCGATATCGGCGAATCGGCTAATCTTTCCAACGCACACTGGACTCCCAATTCCGGAATCAAATATCCGTCCAACGCGACAAACACCTTATACAATGAGATTACGGCTCTGCCGGGCATCCGCGACATTCAGAACACCAATGCCATTCTGGACGCACAATACAGCGCCATGGGCATTATCGGCAGCCGCGATTATGAAAAAGTTGAAAGCGCCCGTAAGCTGGATGCTTCGGAATACACCGTCAGCAAAGATCTGGGATACATATCGTTGCGCAACGCCCTCAATTCGGATGAGGTGTTGGCTGTAGCCTATGAATTTACGGCTGGTGGAAAAACCTATCAGGTAGGCGAGTTCTCTACCGATCCGGTTGTGAGTCCCAAGGCTCTCGTCGTTAAATTACTGAAAAACACAAATTTGTCACCAGCCACTCCACTCTGGAAACTGATGATGAAAAACGTTTACAATATCGGCGCATCGCAAATGCAAAAAGAGAAATTCAAGCTCAATGTGATGTATGAAAGCGACTCTACCGGAATCAACGTTTCCTACATCAACGATGGCGCCATAAAAGGGCAACAGCTGACCCGGGTGATGAATCTGGATAATCTCGACTCAAAAAACGAAGCGCATCCCGACGGCAATTTTGATTACATTGAAGGCTATACCGCGGTTTCGGATGGAGGAAGAATCATATTTCCGGTTGTGGAACCGTTCGGAAGCTACCTTGCAACAAAAATTGGCAACCCTGCAATAGCAAAAAAATATACCTATCAGGAGCTGTACGATTCGACCCTGACAACAGCGCAACAATACAGTGCGAAGAATAAATTCAGGTTGGTCGGTGAATACAAAGGTACATCCGGTTCTCAAATACAGCTGAATGCGATGAATATTCCCCGGGGCTCGGTTGTTGTCACGGCCGGCGGAAAAACATTGACGGAAAATCAGGATTATACGGTCGATTACATGATGGGAACAGTTAACATCATCAATCAGAGTATTCTGGCATCGGGAACGAATGTCGATGTTAAGCTCGAGAACCAGTCGATGTTCGACCTGCAACGGAAAACCATGATCGGGACACACATGGAGTATGCTTTCAGTAAGGATTTTTCTATCGGAGGCACACTCATGCACCTATCGGAGCTCCCGCTAACACAAAAAGTATCATACGGCAACGACCCTATTTCGAATACGATATGGGGATTAAATACCTCGTACAGAACCGAATCACTATGGCTAACCAACCTGCTCAATAAAATTCCGCTGCTCAACCTCTCCAAACCCTCTTATATCAGTCTGAATGCCGAGTTTGCACAGCTCATCGCCGGGCATCCGAATTCGGTTTCAAAAAAGGGAGAGGTGTTTGTCGACGATTTTGAAGGGACAAAAACCGACATCGAATTATCCTATCCCTACAACTGGTTTTTGGCCAGTACCCCTTACGACCTCTCTTCAACCGCCTTATTTCCGGAAGCTACGTTGAATAACAATGTAAATTACGGAAAAAACAGAGCCTTAATGAGTTGGTTTGTTGTCGATCAAACCGTATTTTCAGGAAATTCGTCGCTCACTCCCGATTATATCAGGGGAAATAAAGATCTTCAATCGGACAACCTGACGAGACAAGTTCTGGAACAGGAAATTTTTCCGAACCGAGAATCTCTCTATGGCACGACATCTTATCTTCCGGTGTTGAATGTGTCGTACTACCCCACGGAACGTGGCCCCTACAACGTAGATGTGATGCCCACCAGTTACAGCAAAGGACTGGATCAAAACGGAAAACTGAAAGCTCCGAAAACACGTTGGGGTGGTATCATGCGCAAGTTAGAAACTACCGATTTTGAATCGTCGAACATCCAATATATCGATTTCTGGATGATGGATCCGTTCGTCAATGACACCCTGCAGAAGAAAACCGGTGGAGACCTCTATTTCAATTTGGGGGACATCTCGGAAGATATTCTGAAAGACGGAAAAAAATTCTTTGAAAACGGGCTATCGGCATCCGGCGACACAACAAATACAACCAGCACAGTATGGGGGCGCGTCCCCACCCTTCAGTCAACGGTTTTGGCATTCGACAACAGCGCGAATGCACGTCAGTATCAGGATGTAGGATTAGACGGACTGACAACGTCCAATGAGTTTTCGTTTCCAACTTATAAAGATTACCTCAGCCAACTGAAAAATGTAGTATCACCGACGACCCTGCGCCAATGGCAAAACGATCCGTTTTCTCCGCTCAATGACCCGGCAGGCGACAACTACCTCAGCTACCGAAATCCGACATACAATGCCGACAAAGAATCTATCTTAAACCGGTATAAGCATTATAACGGCACCGAAGGCAACTCCACCGACGACGGAACTACGAGCAGCTACTCTTCCGCAGCCACCTCATTGCCCGATGTAGAAGATTTGAATCAGGATAACACGTTGAACCAATACGAAAATTATTATCAGTATAAGGTATCATTGCGACGTTCCGATCTGCAAATCGGCACCAACTACCTTGTCGACAAAATAACACCTACCGTAACGCTACGAAACGGAAGACAAACAAAAGTAAACTGGTATCATTTCAAAATTCCTATTCA
>CAZFTY010000092.1:0-7342 GCA_964521835.1 uncultured Microbacter sp. | reverse complement strand
CAATAAACAGACACGGTGGTTTGTTGTCCGGTATTGATCTGTTTGCTGAAATCGGCAGGAATGTAGATGACCCCATGCACTTTATGTTCGTCGAATGCTTTTTTTGCCTCCGGGAGCGAGGAGTATGTGCTGTATATCGATAGCTCCGGAGTTGCATCGAGGTGCCTTGTAAATTGGGAAGACTCATTGCTTCTCGAGTTATCGACTACGGCTACCGGCAGTTTGAATAACGTTTCGTTTTTATACACTAACGAATAGAGCAGGGGATAGGCTAGTACGGCCATAATAAAGATAATGACAACACCTCTGTCATGCGAAACTACTTTGAGTTCGTTGGTAAATATCTGGAAGGTGTCTTTGCAATTTGCCTTCAGCTTATTTATTTGAGAAGCTATCGCTTTTTTCATTGTGTTGACACTTATTTAATGGGGTAATTTTGGTAAATGGCGGCTTTTTTCAGCCGGACGAGTATTATCAGAGGAAGCAATGTGAAGGCTAATAATATGAAATAGGATCCGATCGATTGCCTGAAATTTACGCCATGAAGAGCCTGCTCTATGTATATGTTGAAATAGTGGCGGATAGGGTATATGAAACTGAAAATACGTGCCGGATAGGGCATTTGTTCGATCGGAAAGGTGAATCCGGAGAAGGAGAATCCGAACATGCCGTATATCATTACAATCGAAACCGAATCGCGAAGTACCGGTAGTACGCCGATGATTAACAAACCCACCGACTGACAGGCGATAACATAGCATACCGTGGCCAATAACATTTTAAAAAGGTTGGCATTAAGCGGAAAATGCAGAAACCCGAAAAGAATAATGTTCGTCAAAAATCCCATAACAATGAAAATGGCCGTGTAGGGCAATAGTTTTCCCATCAGTGCGGTTATGAAATTATTGTCGGCGGTTCTCAGCCATACACGCGATGTTTTTTCTTTCATTTCGATGCCAATAACGAAGACGGTTGTCATAAGTACCAGAAATTCCAGCACCCCCGGCGCAAACACATTGAGGAAGTAGCTGCTGTAGTTCGACCAGGGATTCCCAATCATATGGGTATCGGCCACAATCGGTTGTATGATGCCTGGAATAAGCGACTCATCAATTCCCTTTGCGCGCAGCGTTTGCTGCTGAACGCCTCCCGAAGTGAGCAGGCTCATTGCCGTGATATCTTTGAGCAGTAGCGATCCTGCCGTAAGGTACGCATCGTTGATGTAAAATGTCAGCGGAGGTCTTCGGTTTGCCTGAAGTTTTTCTGCAAATCCCGATTCGATCTCCACAAAGGCGTAGATGTTTCCTTTCTGCATTTCAGTGCGGGCCTCCTGATAACTGCTTAGTTGCATTACCACTTTGGCCTGTTGTGTGGCATCGAGGTTGCGTACGAATTGGCGCGATATTTTCGAATTGTCGTGGTCGACGATGCCGATGGGCATTTTCTCAAGTTGGCCTTCGTTGAAAAGAGAAATGAAAAAGATGAGGCAAAAGCTCATAATGCCAATCGTCAGTAGGAAATACATCGGACGGCTTTTCATCCGGGTCAACTCACGGCGCAACGTGGAACCAAAGGGTGATATGTGTTTTTTACCGGACATTCGTGATTGAAATTTGAGACTCTGAAGCTGTTGTTTATGCGTTAAATCGTTGAAATATGTTGAATCGGAACAGGTCGCAATGAAATAATGAAATCTTGGAACTCTGAAATTTTGAAATCCTGAATTTTGGAATTCTCGATCTGTTTCGTTATTTCACTATCTCATCCACAAGAGCGCTCATACCCGGGCGTAACCCGTCGACTTTGCTGGTAGGGCGGGCATGAACCTCAAATGTTTTGACATCGAATTGTCCGGTTGTTTTGGTCGCTTTCCATGTGGCATACGAGGCCATCGCTTTGAGGTAGGTGACTTTGACCTGAACCATTTTGTTGCCAAGAGCAGGAACTTTTACGTTGAAGGTGTTACCCATTTTCATGTTTGCGAGTAAATCTTCACGAACATTGAACACAAACCAGATGTCGTTCAGATCGACGATGCTCATGATGGGCGCTCCGGTACCTACCAGTTCGCCGCGTTTCGGAAAAATTTCGGAAATTTCGCCATCAATCGGAGAGACGAGGCAGGTTTCGTGCAGGTAAGATCTTACCTCCTGAACGGCCCCTTTGGCCCTGTTAACCATGGCCAATGCCGCGGCTTTGTCTTCGCTTTCGGTGCCGTTTACAGCCATGTCGTACTGTGTTTTAGCTGCATTTGCCTGAGCTACGGCGGTTTTGTACTGTGCTTCGGCTTCGTCATGTTTCTGGGCGGTTACCACTCCTTTGTCGAACAAACGTTGTACACGGTCGTATGATTTCTTGGCAATATCGACACCAACCGTTGCTTTTTGCCACATTTCGTATGCCCCGGCAATCTGCTCTTTGCGGGCGCCTTTCTTCGCTTTGCGGTCTTGTGCCAAAGCGGCATCTTCGGCTGCAGTCGCTTGTTCTATTTGGCATTCAGTTCCGGACTGTCGATAATCACCACCGTATCACCGGCTTTTACTTTGGCTCCCTCTTCGGTAAGGAAGAGCTTGATGCGCCCGGGCACTTTCCCTGAGATTCTGACTTCGGTGGCATCGGCCTCTCCCTGAATGGTTATTGGCTCGGGCCTGAACACGAATAATCCGATGATAAAGAGAATAACAAGAGCTGCCAAAAGACTGATTAATCCGATTCTCAAATCTTTATTATTGACATTTTCCTTTTTCATTTTGTTTCTGTTTATGGGTTTTCTGTTATTTTTTTGTGGTGTTGTTTGGGGCTGCTTTAAGTATACCCTGCGACTTCTCGAGGTATAGATTGCATAGCTTCACATCGATGATCGCGTCGATATTTTCAGACTTCGCCGAGAGCCAGGCTGTTTGAGCGGCGAGCAGATCGGTCGATGTAATCACTCCGGCTTCAAATCCTTCGGTCGCATAACGTAAATTCTCTACAGCCTGATCGATGTTGCGTTGTGTGGTCGTCTGCTTTTTAATGCTTTCGACTGTTTTGAACGAATTTTGCTTAATTTGGAGCTCCATCTTTTCTCTTGTCTCCTCAAGTTCGAGTGTCGCAATGCGATACTGCGATTTAGCGGCATTCAGCGTGTGAATCTTTTCTCCGAAATGAAACAGCGGTACATGGGCAACCACGCCTACCGTAAACATGCCGCCGAATTTGGTCTCAAAGCCGTTGAAAGAATTCGGATTGGAAACGAGGTAGTTTCCGGTGAGGGCAATGTCCGGTAAGAAGCGTGAAAACATGGCCTTTTCGTTTGCCTTGGCAATATTTTGCATCTGTGTCAGTGCCTTGATTTCGGGCCGGTTTGCTAACGCCTGATCCAGCGGAATCAATTTCGTTTCACTGATTTTGGCTTCCAGATTCTGATCGGCAAGGCGGTAGGTTTCGTCTAATGGCATACCGCAAACCTGATTCAACGCCATCCGCGATAAATTCAGTCCGTCTTCGGCTTTGGTCAGCGATACATCGGCTTCGTTTAGTTTTACACGTACTTTTAGGGCATCGGCTTTCGTAGCCACGCCTTCGTCCACCATGATGCGGATATCGGAATCCATCTTCACAATCAGACTCTTGTATTCCCTGGCTAAAGCGACTTTGCTTTCCAGCGAAACTACCCGCCAATAATCTTCGTCCACCTCCTGCAGTAGCTCTGTCTCTTTGTTTTCCTGTTGAGCATTGGCAAGATGTTCGCCGTATTTTGCAATGTCGTATAGCGCTTTGATTTTGCCGCCCATAAAAATGGGCTGAGTGAAACCAATGGCACCCACAAATACATTTTTCATGTCGAATTCCATAGCATCCTTTGGAAGTAACGCCTTGTTTTTCCATTGAATTTTTTCGGGATTGGTGGATGGGTTAAATGGTTTATTATCTGCGTCTAATGGTACCGGAGTGTTATTGACTACTGCCCATGAATTGTTCCACGAGTTGGCGTAGTTGATAGATCCGTTGGCATTGTAGGCATAGGTGGGAAGATAGGCATCTTCGGCCAACAGGGAAATGCTTTTCTGATTCCAGGTGTAACCGGCATTAGCTGCAAAATTGGGAAGGAACTGAGCAAACGCCGCTTGCTTGAGCTGGCGGGCTGCCTTTACATTCTCCTGCGCTATCTGTATGCTCTTGTTGTGAGCCAGTGCCATCTGCCTGCACTCTTCCAGCTGAAGCGTTTTTTGAGCAAAAAGAGGTATTGCCAGAAGTGCCGTTATAGCTAAAATGCAGATTTTTTTTGCCATAATATTCAATAATTGTAAAGTTTGAGTGTATAATAAAGGTTGTTTGAACAACTAATAGGATATAAAAATTATTGCAGATTGGCCATGATTTTTTTCAGCACAACCCGGCTGACGTTCATTTCGTCTTCCGTGATGTTGTTTAGCGTTTTAGCTGCAATGTTTTGTACAATTTCGGTCGCTTTTGTTTGCAGAGCCAGTCCGGTTTGGGTAAGGTGTATCAGGTTGTTGCGCCTGTCGCTTTTGTCGGGCATACGTTGCACTAAGCTTCGTTTCTCCAGATTGTCTATCAGCCGGGTCATACTGGGCTTGTCTTTGGATGTTAGCATACAGAGGGTTTGTTGGGTTACACTGTCTTTTTTCCATAAACAGGCAAGTACCGACCATTGTTCTGTGGTAATATCGATTCCTTCCTGCGCAAAAGAGCGCAGAAAAGTACGATTTATTGCAGTCGATATTTTCCCTGTGAGTATGCTAAAAACCTCATCTTCTTCTATTTGTACCATATAGTTAGTTATTATATAGTTGCATAAACAACTTTGCAAATATAGGATGTTTTTTTTGATGATGATTTTCTTTACGGATAAAATAAGGTTAAAGAATTAAAACAAGTATAATGTTGCGTGTAAATTACTTGATATTATATAGTTGTGGCGCTTTTACGTTTGTGCGAAACGAAAATCAATAATCGTATCCGGTTCCTGTTTTAGCTTCAAAAGAGCTATCTTTGCAGCCTTGATCAATACATAAGATATATGTCGTTAATTTATAATGCGGTGATTTCGTTTTACCGGACAGGTATAAACGTGGTGGGGAGATGGAATGAAAAGGCCGGCTTGCTGGCTAATGGTCAGCAACAGAGTTTTGCATTGTTGCAGGAGAAAATTGTTGCCGGGCAAAAATATGTCTGGTTTCATGCGTCGTCGCTGGGAGAGTTTGAGCAGGGTCGTCCTTTGATGGAAGAGCTGAAACGGCGCACTCCGGAGGTGAAAATCGTGCTTACATTTTTCTCTCCCTCGGGCTACGAGGTGCGCAAAAACTACGCCGGAGCCGATGTTATTCTCTATTTGCCAATGGATACGCCGGAGAATGCGGCTCGTTTTCTGGATATTGTAAAGCCGGTGAAGGCCGTGTTTATCAAATATGAATTTTGGGCTAACTATCTCACCGGGTTGAAAAAACGAAACATTCCCACCTATCTTGTTTCGGCTATTTTTCGCCCGCAACAGGCCTTCTTTAAATGGTACGGCGGATGGTACCGCGCCCTTTTGTCGGCTTTTACGCATCTTTACGTGCAGGATAAGGCATCCGAAGAGTTGCTGAAAACCATCGGGGTAACCAATGTTACCGTTGCCGGCGATACCCGTTTCGACAGGGTGGCTGAAATTGCAGCACAGGCCAAAGATTTACCTCTGGTGGAGGCATTTGCCAACGGACGCAAAGTTCTGGTTGCCGGTAGCTCGTGGCCATTGGACGAAGATATTTTGTTCGACTATTTCAATAGGCATAAGGATCTGCACCTGATTGTAGCTCCGCACGTGACGAGTGAATCGCATATCGAGGATATTTGCCGGAAACTGAAACGTCCGTTTGTTCGCTATACTCAAACCGATGCTCAGGCGGCGGCTCAGGCAGAGTGTCTTATCATTGATTGCATCGGGTTGCTCTCTTCGATTTACCGTTACGGACAGATTGCCTATATCGGCGGCGGTTTTGGTGTGGGCATTCACAATGTACTGGAGGCTGCCGTTTACGGCGTACCGGTACTGTTCGGTACCAATTATCATAAATTCAGGGAGGCGTGCGGTTTGATCGATGCCGGCGGCGGTTTCTCCATTGCAGATGCAAAACAATACGCGGAGATAATGGATAAATTGGTTCTGGATGATAGTTACTTAGCTTCGTGTGGGAAAAAATCGGCCGATTTTGTACGCCTGAATTTAGGGGCCACAAATCTGATTATGGAACAATTGGCATGATTGTTGCTGTAAAAAGGCTTAAAACGGCATAATCAGTCCGTTTTTTCGTTACTTTTATAGTCATAATCGCAATTTTACATGCTGCCTTATTACCAGTTTGTTAATGAATAGTTCACTATTAACTATGGAAAAAATAATCACCGTTTATTGTAAAAACACCAATTCGTATCACAAGTTTCAGGCAGGTAGTTCGCTGTTGGATATTTATAGGGAATTACAAATAATATTGCCGTTTCAGGTAGTGGCTGCGCTGGTGAATAATAAGGTAGAAAGTCTTAACTTTCTGGTTTTTAAGCCTAAGGATATTTTTTATATCGATATAAGTAGTCCGTCGGGAATGCGGGTGTATGTAGTCACCCTGTCGATGGTAATGGCAAATGCTGTTAATGATTTGTATCCTAAAGCCATACTTCATATCGAACATCCGGTTTCAAAAGGGTATTATGGAAATGTTACGCAGGATAAAAAGCTGATTCCGGTCGATCTGAATGCGATTAAGGCACGCATGAAAGAGATTATTGATGCCGATCTGCCCATTCTGCGGGAAGAGTGCCAAACCCCGGAGGTGATCGAAATGTTTCGCCAGAGAGATCAGCTGGATAAGGTTCGCTTGCTCGAAACAATGGGAGTTCCTTATGCCCGTTATTTCCGCATGGGACATTTTATCGATTATTATAGCAGTGCCCTTTTGTCGTCGACAGGGCAATTGTCCATATTCGATATAGAACCCTATCAGGACGGATTTTTATTGCGGGTTCCTAATCGGGAGAATCCGGTGAAGCTGGAGGATTTTGTAGATCAGCCCGCTATGTTTAATGTCTTCAAGGAGTTTATTGCATGGAACGCACTGATGGGAATGCGCAATATCGGCGATCTCAATCATGCCTGTAAAGCTAACCTTACCTATACGCTGATAAATATTGCGGAGGCATTGCACGAAAAAAAAGTGGCTCAGATTGCCGATATGATTGCTCAGCGGAGAGATACGGCTCGTTTTGTGTTTATTGCCGGACCCTCTTCATCGGGAAAGACCACGTTTTGCAAACGACTGGGGGTGCAGCTGGCAGTTGCAGGCATTCATCCGATCAGTAT
>CAZFTY010000091.1:0-7375 GCA_964521835.1 uncultured Microbacter sp. | reverse complement strand
AACAGGTATCATCAAGCATTAATATTGATTCGTTGGGCTCTACTAATGTAAATTTGGTTTGCTTGTAGAGTCCAGAAATCGCCACCTTGTATGGCTTAAAAGAGTAATCTCCGACACCAAAAATTGAAAACATTGGCTTGCCATTGTAGATACTTGATTTTCTTTTCAAAAAATATTCTTTGTGATTTTCCAGATAAGATTTGGTTTTAGGTAACTTTTCTAAAATGAATTGAGTTTCCTGACCGATTTTTTGTTGTGTGACAATGGTATATTTACGCGATTTATCGATACTGTTTCCTTTCAAATCAGAACTCTTTAGAAGACCATAAACCAATTCTTCTTCTAATTCAAATTCTTCGCCTAAAGCGTTTTGGAAATGGTTGTCGACTTTGTTTAATTCCATGATTTTTGAACAATCGTGTTTTATACCTTGTCTCCATACGAAAGGACAAATGCCGTCAAAGTCACGGAATTGAACATATTTCTCAGTATCGGAAGCAAATTTATCTTTTACCCAGCCCAACGTAGTTTGATGTTCGGATGTATAAAAATCATATTCTTTTGCAGTCAGTTCGGGAGTTGTATTGAATTTACACATAAACAAACTGGCATCTACAGCGGCTCCGAACTCCTTTTGTGCATTAATCGTATGTTTTTCAATGTCTGAAATGGAATATTTGTTACGTTTTTGCTCATAAACAATATTCTTGATCACAGAGTTTTTAATTAAAAAAGCAAAGTGACCGTTTTCTTTCGCAAACAAGTCTAACATTTTTAAAGCGATAAATTCGCCTATATCAAAGTTACCTTTACCTGTGATAGCATCAATCCCTTTTTTCTTTTTGAAATTTGATTTTGCGGGTAAATTGTTTGAGTTAATTGATGAAAGGGTAGAATTGGTAACCCATGGAGGATTGCCGATGACAAGCAATTCTCGGTTTTTAATCTGCATTTTGACTTGTTCGAAATCAAAGTCAAAAACATTACAATGGAATAGTCTTATTTCTGGTTTATTGGCTCTCGGTTTCTGCAAAAAATAGTCAAGGAGTGAAAATTTCAATTCCCATAGATACGATTCCTGTATTTCAACGCCATATATATTTTCTAAAGAAGGAAAAATTTGAAGGGCAGAAAGGATGAAGCTCCCTTTTCCACAGGTAGGTTCAAGTAAAATACGCGGATTTATATTTTTATTTGCCAAGGAGGAGCAGATTGCTTTGGATAATTGTTGATTGGTTTGAAAATCACCATACTCTATCTTGTTTTCAGCTATAAAAGCATGGTTGATTTCCAACGTCTCTTTCAATTGTATAAAATCAGTCTCTTTCTCAAAGAAATCAATAATTCCAGTCTGATCTTTCAAAATTTCGTTTGCCTTTGTATACGATCCTTCAAACTTTTCCTGAAAAAGAGCAACTGTATTTGCATTAATATTTAGTTGACTAAAATCCATATCAGCATTTATCTACAATTTTGGTAATTCCAGAGATTTCTTCTTTCATAGAAACAATTCTACCGTATTGCAATCTCCATTGTAAGGCATTGGAAATGGTAAGATAACCAACTTTAGGTGGATTATCTAAGATTGTTTGAGCCAGATTGGAGAGAGTGATGTCATCTGCAGGAATATTTTTATCGTTCAGGTAAGCAAAGATATCATCTACATTTGCTCGGTTTTCTATCATTTGCAAAATAGTCGTAGTTGTCTGATAATCTGCAGTCCTTTCCTCTTCCACAAATGAACAACTTACGAAATCGAGCAAAGCGGTGTTAGTTTCCGAATTGTCATGTTTGTCATAAACGAATATCAGTAAGTTGTACCCAAGTCCGAAAATCTTTTGCTGGGCATTTTTAAAAGGGCAGGATGATTGCGGTTGCTTGATTGAAGTTACTTTGATGTCCGTATTGATTTCGGGAGAAGGAAGATCAATGCCACTTGCTGAATTTCCCACTTCAAGATTATACCGGGCGCACAAGAATTCCTTAAATTTATGCTCTATATAAGTGCCGACAGCTTTTCCATCGGTTACACCAAAGAGTTCATGATTGTTCAGTTTTGATTCTTGTTCGCAGAATTGTCTTGCGCAAGCAATTAGTTTTTGTATTGATAGTTTTGGTTTGGGCATAATCGGTTGTTTTTTATTTTGATAGATTCAGTAAGGTGTCCGTAATAATCTGACAAAGAAGTTACTATTTTGTTGAAAACTATCTGTTCCAGATTTTCCAGGCTTCCACCGCCTGTCCTTCCAGCATTTCCAGCCCGTTTTTGATGGCGGCGCCTTTTTCCTGGCCTAAGGCCAGAAAGCGGGTGAGGGGAGGATTGTAGACCAGATCGTACAACAGATGGTCGGGAGTGATGAATTCATATGGAATGGTTGGAGCCGCGTCGTCGTGCGGAAAAGTGCCCACCGGCGAAGCGTTGACAATCACCGTGTACTCTTTCAGGATTTCTTCGTTCAACTCATCGTAGGTTAAACCATCTTTGCGGGGCGAACGCGATACCAGTGTCGATGCGATGTTCAGCTCTTTCAGTCCGTAAATAACAGCCTTGGAAGCGCCGCCGGTTCCCAGTACCAATGCTTTTTTGTGATGCGGTTTGAGCATGGGACGGATCGATTCGCGAAAGCCCACCACATCGGAGTTACTGCCGGTGAGCAGGATATGTTCTCCGTCTCGCACAATACGGATCACGTTGACGGCTCCGATCTCGGCAGCACGTTCGTCGAGCGCGTCGAGGTATGGAATTACCTGTTCCTTGTAGGGAATAGTGACGTTGAGGCCGACCAGACGTTCGTCTTTCAACACCTCCGGTAGCAGTGCAATATCGTCGATGTCGAACAGTTCGTAAGCAGCATTGATGCCTTCGCGTTCAAATTTTTCGGTGAAATATTTCTTTGAAAACGAGTGACCCAACGGGTGTCCAATTAATCCGAAAAGCAGCATGTCTATTTGAAGATTTGAAAATTTGGGGATTTGAGGATGAAAAACATGCTCAAACTCCGGTCTTTGTTCTTTATTCTTTGTTCTATTTACAACTCCACCTTGCCCTTTCCCTGGCGGACAATGGCGGGTTCGTCGCCGGTACAGTCGATAACCGTTGATGGTTTTATGTTTCCGAAACCACCATCGATAACCAGATCCACTTCGTTGTAATATTTTTCGCTCATCAGCTCGGGATCGGTAAGGTATTCCAGCACATCATCGTCGTCGTCGCGGAGCGAAGCCGAAAGAATCGGATTGCCCAATGCCTTTACCAGTTCTATGGTGATATTATTATCCGGCACACGGATACCCACTTCGGAACGTTCTTTGAAAAGTTTCGGCAGCTTGTTGCTCCGGTTCAGGATGAATGTGAACGGACCGGGAAGCAATCGCTTCATCAGTTTGAAGGTGTTGTTGTCGACCTTGGCAAATTCACTGAGGTGACTCAGATCGGAACAAACAATCGAAAGATTTGCTTTTCTGGGGTCGATTCCCCGAAATTTACAGATCTTTTCTAACGCTCTGGCCTGGAAGATGTCGCATCCGAAGGCATACACGGTATCGGTCGGGTAGATAATAACACCGCCGTTTCTCAACACCTCTACGGCTTGTTCGACAGCTTTCGGGTTTGGATTTTCGGGATAAATTTTCAGTAACATAAGGTCATTTACAATTTGTGTATTTACAATTTTAATCTGTCTTTTTGCTGTGTAGCTCAGTCAGATTTCATTGGCATATTGTCACATTATTGATTCACCTCTTTGTATAGTACTTCAAACTGCTCGGTCATGGCTTCCCAGGTAAATCGTTTGCGCTCTTCGGCCAGGGTTTCGGTAAAATGGGGAGCTCCTCCACAGGCGTAAAATTTCTCGATGGCTGTGGCAATGCTTTCGGGTGTGGAGTCGGAAACGAATCCCGAGCGGCCGTCGGGAACGATTTCAGCCAAACCGCCGACATTCGTCACAATCATGGGGACTGAAAACTGATACGCAATCTGTGTCACACCACTTTGGGTGGCATCTTTGTAGGGTTGAACCACCACGTCGGCTGCTGAGAAGTAGTGTTTTACGTCCTCATCGCGAATGAAGAAATCGTGCACCAGAATATCGTCCTGTAACCCCAGTCGTTAATCTGTACGGTGTATTTTTCTTTGTTGTTGTAATATTCGCCGGCCACAATTACCTTTTTTCCTTTGGTAAGGCCTTTATCTTTCAATAGTTTCCAGGAATCGATCAACAAATCGAGACCTTTGTAATCGCGGATAATACCGAAGAAGAGCAGGTATTGCGTCTCTTCCGAAAGGTTGAGACGAGCAATAGCCTCTTTCCGCTCCACGCGCTCTCCGAAGTTGGCAAATACCGGATGCGGAGAGAAACAGGTGGGCGCACTTGTGGTAAACTGATCGAGATCCTGTTTCACCTGTTGCGACATGTAGAGGAACCCGTCCACCGACCGGACAAAATAACGGGTCAGCCACGCATCAAAAAAATGAGTTTCGTGCGGCACAACGTTGTCGAGTAACGACAGGATGCGGGTATGTTTATTGCGTTTGGCAAGGTAGCTGATGGTTCCGAGGCAAGGAGCAAGAAACGGTGTCCAGTACCGTACCAGCACCATATCGGGACGTTCTTTCCGGATGCGCAATCCGACACGAATCCAGTTGAAAGGGTTCACGGAGTTGACGCAGCGTACGATATTCATTCCCTCCGGTGCAGGAGAGTCGGTGTATTGTGTTTTGCCCGGGAAAAGAAAATTGGGGTATTGAACCGTAAACGTCTTGATGTTGACCTGCTTTCCTTTTTTCTGGAAGGTGCGAGCCAGCATTTCGTTGAACGAAGCCAATCCTCCACGATAGGGATGAGCCGTTCCAAGTATGGTGATTTTGTTCATCGTATCTGTTATGTTGTTATGTGCAACAAATTTACGTTATTTATCCGAAAAACCGCATGATAGCTTCGATGAGAGGAACCATCACCGCAGTAATGACACCCATCAATCCGATAGCCAATCCGCTGATGGCACCTTCCACCGCACCGAGTTCCATGGCACGAGCCGTACCAACCGCATGCGCTGCCGAACCAAGTGCCAGTCCGCGAGCCAGTTTGCTTTCAATGCCCAATTTTTTAAGGACGAAAGGGCCAATCACAGCTCCGAAAACACCCACCAGAATTACGACGATGGCTGTCAGAGCCGGGATGCCGCCCGAATGTGCACAAACCGTAACGGCAATGGGCGTGGTGATGGATTTCGGTTCGAGAGAGGCGACGATGCGCGGATCGGCCCCTAAGGCTTTTGCAATGAGGATGACGCTGACAATTCCCACTACGCTGCCCACCAGTATAGCCGTGAGCATGGCCGTGATATTACCCTTCATGTGGGTCATTTGATCGTAAAGCAGATAGCCTAATGCCACCACCGAAATGCCCAACATAAAGTCGATGATTTTCGTTGCTTCGGCATACTCCTGGTAGGGAATATCGGCAGTTTTGATGCCTGCAATGATTACCAGTAAGGAGGTGAGTAACGGATGCAACAACATCAACTTTGTTTTCCGGTATGTCCACAATGAAACCACGTAGACACCAATGGTAAATGTCAATAAAAACAGTTGGGAATGAATGAAATTATGCATCTTTTTTCCTCTCCATTTTTTGAGCAATCAGAGCCACAACAATAAGCACCAGAATGGTACTGACTGCCGAAGCGACGGTGATAGCCGTTAAGAATTTACCAATCAAGGCATACGATGCTACCAGCCCCACGCCGAGTGGAATAAAAAAGAGCATCATGTTGTCGAGGAAAAAAGTGGCGGTTTTGCGCACCTGTTCCGGTTTGATGATCTTGAAAACAAGCGATAAAAATAACAACAACATGCCCAGAATGCTTCCGGGGATGAAGTTCCCCGTCAGATAAGAGAGAAGCGTTCCCAGAAAATAGTAAAACAAAAGGATAAAAATTCCTGCCATAAGTCTGAAATTTAAGCGATAAATATGCGGAATTTATGGGGTAGAAATTAAGGAAGATAAGACAAATCGCGGGATTTGTTTTGTGCGTGCAAAGATACATACAATCTGCTTAAATGTATTCATCGCGAAATGCATTTCTTTATTTCGGAATTGACGCAATATTTTGTTACTTTGCAAAATAAATCAAAATACGGGGTTGCCGATAGTAAAGAGCCATCATCATGATAAAGTATAAACGTATAGCAGTAAAGGTAGGAAGTAACGTATTGACCCGTCCGGACGGGAGATTGGATGTGACGCGTGTTTCGGCGATTGTCGACCAGATAGCTGTCTTGCACAAAGCCGGAGCCGAGATTATTCTGATCTCTTCTGGTGCTGTTGCTTCGGGCCGAAGCGAGGTGAAACCCCACAAAAAGCTCGATGCGGTTTCTGCACGCCAACTTTTTTCGGCAGTGGGACAGGCAAAACTCATAAACCGTTATTACGAGTTGTTTCGCGAACAGGGCATTGCCTGTGGCCAGATTCTTACTACGAAAGAGAACTTCGGGAGCCGTTCGCTTTACCTGAATCAGAAAAATTGCATTGGGGTGATGCTCGAAAATAAAGTGATTCCCATTGTAAATGAAAACGATACAACATCCATTACCGAGTTGATGTTTACCGACAACGACGAACTGTCGGGATTGATGGCAACGATGATGGATGTGGATGCGCTGATTATTCTCAGCAACGTGGATGGCATTTACAACGGAAATCCCTCCGATCCGTCGTCGCAGGTTATTCGGCAGATATTACCCGGACAGCAGGATATGGATGATTATATCTCCGATCAGAAATCGACGCTGGGACGGGGTGGAATGCATACCAAATGTGCCATTGCGCAGAAGGTAGCTGCCGAAGGTATTGCTGTGATGATTGCCAACGGCAAAAAAGAGAATATTTTGCTCGACCTGCTTCAAGAATCCGATACGACGGTATGTACCCTGTTTGTTCCGAGCGAGAAAGAGATTTCGAGCGTGAAAAAATGGATTGCACACAGCGAAGACTTTGCCAAAGGTGTGGTCTATGTCAATGCCGGAGCAGCTGAAGCTTTGCTGGATGAGTCAAAGGCCAGTAGTTTGCTGCCGGTGGGAGTTTCCCGTATTGAAGGCGAATTTGAAGAGGGCGATATTGTGAAAATTATTGCTGAATCCGACGAACAAATCATTGGGGTAGGGAAGGTACAGTACGACTCCTCCACAGCCCGAAAATATCTTGGACAAAAGGGGCATAAGCCCTTTATCCATTACGACTATATGAGTTTGGATTAATAACGAAAAATGGCTCCTTCAAGGAGCCATTTTTCGTTTAATCTATTCTTTGATCGCCTTTTCCAGATCGTCGGCATTGTCAGGTAAAGCGACAATTTTGTTTGTTTTGGCATCGAC
>CAZFTY010000090.1:0-7518 GCA_964521835.1 uncultured Microbacter sp. | reverse complement strand
ACCGGCAGTTACAGGCCGCCCGCGAAGTTATTGACCGCAGCTACTATCAGAAAGATGAAAAACATACAAACCGCCGGTAAAATAAGATACTCATCCTGCGGGGTAAGCGTTTTTTGCCTGAAACGGCGGTAGACGGTTGCATATTGATAAAATGGGAGTAAAATAGCCACCTGACCCGCCACAAACTCCAGCACATGAGAAAACATGGGTTGCAACGAATGCGTGTGATCGCTCACACCCGACAGATAGAAGAGGTGCATAAATCCGATTCCGTCTTGTTGGTAATTCCAGTAAATAACCGGAGAAAAGAGCAACAGTCCTACTGCAAGCGAGAGGTAGAAATAACCGTTTCGGAACACCCGCGGCTGGTGCCGGGCAACAAACAGGAACAACGGTATCAGTATCAGAAACATGGAGTATTTCGACAATGCCCCCAGACCCAACGCGATGCCGAACAGTATCCACCACAACAACTTATCGGTATACAGCGCTTTCCAGAAAAACAGTAGTCCGCATAACCAAAACAGAATCAGGGGTGTGTCCGTCGAGAAACAGACGGAGATGCTGATCAGGAAAGGAAAAATGCAGGTAACTACCGCTGCAAAGAGTGCGGTTTTGCTATTCTTAAATAGTTCGTAAGCCAAAAAGAAGGTGACAAACGAGACCAGAATACCGGCTACCAGCGCATTGATTCGGATGCCGAAAACCGTATCGCCGAAAATATCCGTCGATAATCGGTTGAGGTAGGCGATCATCGGGGGTTTGGAGTAATACGATAGCTGCAAATGCCGGCTCCAGACCCAATATTGCGCCTCTTCCGAATGAAGATCCTGGGCATAGTTCTTCAAAATCAGTATTTTGAGGGTGGCAATAACAGCCAAAATAGCACACAACCATCCTGCTTTTCGCACAACAGAGTTGTTATCTAATGGTTCGGTAGCGTACATGTATTCAATTGTTGAACAATAAAAATTATGAGTGTCTGATATTTTTCCTAATGGCTTGAAAAGCCACATTTTCATAACCGCAGGTCTGTGACCTGCGTGTGAGCAAAGCTGGTACCCACACGACCTGAAAGGTCGGACTATATAAAAGTAATGCCTTTAGCTACGCTAATTTTAGCTGCGCTGATTTTCAATTCAATTCAATTTAGACGATCTTAAACTCAATTAGATGACATATCAGATAATCATAATAGAAATTCTCAGAACCGGCAGTTTACACCGAAGCTCAGGTTCCAGAGATTGAAAAAGTTAAGGTTCCGGTTTCTGAAAAAATTAATCAGATAATAGTCGAGCGTTGAAAACTCCGAAAAGAAAGCGATGCCATTCTTCGCGGTATTCCATATCCACGAAGAACCTATCAACGGCGCGGCATGGAGTGACGTGGGAAAATCGTAATAGCTTTTCGGAAAATATTTCGGAAAACGGGTATAGGTATTGTGACTTTGATAATAGATAAGCGAAACACCGGTGTAAAACGTCAGTCGTTGATTGTGCAAGTCGAATTGCTTCATCTGAATGGTGTTTTTCACCGCCCATGTCTTCACCTCCACCCCATTCACCGCTTTGGGAAGATAACCGAACACCAGATAGGAGGTAAGAATATCCTTGCAAAACTCCTGTCCCAAACCCACCGACATTAACCCGTAATTGCCGGCATACTGAATTTCGATGGCATCAGGCCGCAGGTAGTCGCCATAACTTTTTTGAGCAGAGGCAGAAACCGGCATAAACAACACTCCTGCCAACAGAATAAAAAATATAAAAAGCATCAGTACTCCAACATTTTAAGCGTCATTTTAGAATTTGACAAAGACACCAGTGCAAAGCGATGATCGTCAATGTCGTTAATTGCATACTGGTCGATTCCTCCATTCTCCCTATGCTCGTAACTGTGGTCATGACCATATATGGCGCCAATTACCTGCTTATTATCCGAAATGATACTGTCCATGCGCTGACCCAGAACGCCCTCCATCTGATCGGACCACGCGGGAATATGCGCAAAGAGCAGATTCGGCTTCGTAGTACTCAGGTTGTGTTGCAACCAGTCGAAATCGGGGGTGTTGTTTTTGTTCTCCCACACCACATTATCGAAGAAAACGAAATTGTAACCGGCATAGGCAAAGGAGAAATCGGTATCGCCGAACATACGCTGAAAGACAAGATGTCCACTGCTCAGATAGTCGTGATTGCCTATCATGGTAATCACCGGATGAACCGATTTCGCTATTCTATCCCGATACCACCGGTATTCGTCGGCAGTTCCCCAGTTGGTAATATCGCCGCGACAAACCACAAACCGCACCTCTTCCATCCGGTTGATCGATGCAATGGCATCGTCCAAATCGTCGTAGTTATTATGCGGATCGGAAATGACGGCAAACCACAGGGTATCGTTCTCCGCGGCCGGTATCGCCTCCAACGAGGCAATGCTGGTGTTATTGAGATGCTGTGTTTTCAGGTTCGCGTCGAACGGGCTATAGCTGAAAAGATTGTTACACGATACCAGAAAGAGAGAAGAGAGAGCGGCAAGCAAAAGATACTTCGTAAGTCTCATACAAACAACCTGCTACACCACCATCGACAGGTTGTTTATCATATGGCGAAGTACGTTCTGAAACACAATCATCTGCCCCTCTTCGATGTTTCGGGTGGCATGATTCAACATATCGCCGACAATACGGGTTACCTTTTCATACATATGCACACCCTGATCGGTAATGCAGATACGCTTCTTCCGTTTGTCTTCGGCATCGGTAATCCGTTGCACCAATCGTTTGTGTTCCAAACGGTCTATCAACCGGGTAACATTCGGTTTATCCTTCTTCGTCAAACCGCACAAGGTTTGCTGAGTCACCATGTTCTGACGTATCAGACAAGCCAGTATGGCATATTGCTCTGAAGAAATCGCCACACATTCGCGGGCAAACGCTTTATAAACGGGGCGTTTAATCTTATCGACCATTTTCCCTGACAGAACGCTCAACACATCTTCATATTCTATAATTGCTTCCATAGTTATTGACTTGCAATTGTTATTTTGTTTTGATTCACTACGTTAATATCTCTACTCTTCCTGCATCACCGTCAATTTGTGATACTGCACAAACCACCGGTACATCTTCTCAATTCCGCTATCGACGGAAACGAACTCCCGCTGTCCGAACCGTTTATTGAAACGGGTCATATCGGCACAAGTGCGCAACACATCGCCGGGCTGCATCCCCACAAACTCTTTTATCGCCTTTTTCCCCGCCGTGCGCTCAATCGTTTCGATAAAATCCATCAGCTTTACCGGCGACGAATTGCCTATGTTGTAAATTTCGTGCGGGACTTCGCCTTTCACCGGGGCATCGATCAACTGCATCAGACAGGCTATCACATCGTCTACATAGGTAAAGTCGCGCTCAAGTTTGCCCTGATTGAATACCCGTATCGGTTTGTCCGACAAAACAGCATCCATAAAAAGATAGGGCGCCATATCGGGGCGGCCCCACGGACCGTAAACGGTAAAGAATCGCACTCCCGTTGCAGGCAAGCCGTATAACCGGCTATAGGAATAGGCCAGCAATTCGTCCGACTTCTTGGTCGCGGCATACAGGCTAACCGGATGATCCACCTCGTCTTTCTCCGAATAGGGAACCTCATTGTCGTTACCATACACACTGCTCGAACTTGCATACACAAAATGTCCGACGTTGTGTTGCCTGCACGCCTCGAGCACATCCATAAATCCCACAATGTTGGAGTTGATATACTCGAACGGATGATCGATGGAATAACGCACTCCCGCTTGTGCCGCCAGGTTGCACACTACATCGAAATGCCCTTCGGCAATAAGACGATCGACTGCCTCTTTCTGCTGAAGATCTATTTTTGCAAAACGGAATGCAGGGTAACGTTTGCTTTGTGTTACCTCCCCCTCGCAAATCGCGTTTCGCCCGATTCCCAACTCTTTCAACCGTGCGTACTTCAACTCCACATCGTAATAACTGTTGATGTTATCGAGCCCTGTCACCACGTCGCCACGCAGCAACAGCTGTTTTGTCAATGAATATCCGATAAAACCGGCAGCTCCGGTCACTAAAATATTTTTCATTTTCAATTACATTTATCGAAGTGCGACAATGGTATATTCGCCCTTCGTAACACACGCTTTCTTACTTACAACATGTTGCAACTGCGTGTTAAGTGCAATATCTTTTGTACGGCAAAAAAGGATTCCCGGTTCCAACGGCTGTTTCAATCCTGCATCCGTAAGTTCCGCAACACCCCGATGGAGATAAACATCCATGTTCTCGCCGCGACGTATATTGTAAAAATAAAAATCAGACAACTTGTTCCGTTCCGCCAGTTGTATACCGGCCCGGCACATCTCTTTGTAACCGATCATTCCGTTTGCTTTCGGAAGCAGCGGAGCAAAAAACAATAACGATACCAGCATTCCTCCGCCAAATAGCGCTCCGACTTGTTGTAACGCTGTCTTTTTCATCAAAAGCCACAAAGTGACGACACCCAGAATGAAGACAAATCCTCCTGTCAGACACAGCGGCACCGAAAAGAGTTCGGGTTGCGATTGATGCAACACAACCAAACCGACCGGCACTGCCAGCGCAATCAAGGCCACAGGAACCGCCAACAATAGACGCAGGGTGACGCGCTGCTCCATTTTTTGCAACAACAAGACCGACAGATAGACCAGAAAGGGCAACAACGGCAACAGGTAGACATCCACCTTCGAACTGATAAGCGATAGCATTCCTATCGTCACGACAACCACCGTAAGGAATAGTTGTTCCATATCCGTTTGCAAGAGTTTCTGTCGGATGGCAATCACCAAAATACCGGCCATCAGCAGCGACCACGGTGCCGCTACATACCACACCGACACAAAATAGTAATAGAACGGACGCTTGTGATGAAACGCATCCACCGCGCGGTTGACCGTTTGGTTGAACAGCAGGTTATGAAGATACGCATCGCCGCCTTCGGCATAGACCGCTGCAAACCACACTCCGCACAATACGATGAGAATGCCCCATGTGAGCCATCCCCAGTAACGCCCGAATGTTTTCCACTCACGTTTCACAATCAGAAAGAACGCTACCGACAACAGCGGCACCAGAAAACCGATCGGTCCTTTGGTAAAAAGCGCCAGAAACACATATACCGGAAAGAGAATGCGGTTACGCCAGTTCAATTCGCCGGTGTACATTTTATAGAAGGTATGCAATGCCAGTACAATAAACATACACATCAGCATATCCATCCGTACCACGACTGCCGAGCCCAGAAAATAGGCCGAATTCATCAACATAAGCAATCCCAGCGAACGACCGTTGTTATTCAGTACTCCGGCAGTCCATTTATCCATCACATAGAGAATGACCAAAGCCGGAAGCAACGAGAACAGACCCAGAAACAACATGCTGTGCGTTCCGAACAGAAGCCTGCCGGCCATCACAATCCACAAATAGAGCGGCGGTTTGTCGGCATAGGCCAATCCGTGGTTATAAAAAGTAAAGAACGTACCGTTGCGCAAAGCCTCGTCGGCAATACTCAAATAACGCAATTCGTTATCGGGAGTAAAATCTCTCAGCAAAAAGAGAGGAATCATTACTACAGCAAACAGTATGAAGTATTTAGTTCTCATTTTTCACAACAACTTCATGTTACGCTGACTTGCGGTCGAGCACAATATTTCTGAAATAGGCCACAAAACCGACCGACTGTCCCAACACCAGCACCGGATCACGACGGATAACACCGTAGATCACAATCAGCAACGAACCCACCAGACTCATTATCCAGAAACCGACCGGAAGCAACGACTCTTTGCGACGGGCCGAATAGATAAACTGGTAAACAAAACGGAGCGTAAAAATGACCTGTCCCAATGAGCCGAGCAGCAACAAGGCAAACGGAATTTTATCGTTGTGCAAAAACGTTGCGATAAACTCACCGGCATGTTCGCAAACAAAGGCGACTGCCACTAATGGCGTAATAAACAACAATCCTTTCAGCAACACGTGCATCCGGCTCCAGACTCCCTGTTCATAAAGGTTCCAGATGTAGATGTAGTACGAAATCATCTGTCCCAGAAGAATGGAGAAATCGTCTCTCATCCATCCGTAGATAAACATCAGGTAGGAACCGGCCAGACTGAGTACCCAGAACATGACCGGCGAAAGCACCTTTTTTGCCTTTTCCGATAAAATCCACTGAAACAAGATGCGGGCCGAAAAGAAGCCCTGCGACAAAAACCCTATGACATAAGCAACCACCATCAGACGTTACTCTCTCTAATTGTGTAATTGATATACCGTTTTTTCATCCATCGATAGGCAAAGCAATCGAGAAACGGAGAGACCAACCGGTTCCACAAATGGTATTTGGAGACCCCGGCCACACGTGGAAAATGGCGCACCGGAATCTGCATCACCTTGCCATTCTGTAATTGTATCAATGCCGGAAGGAACCGGTGCATTCCCGTAAAAAAGGGAACTCTGCGGGCATAACCGGTATGCATCACCTTCAGCGGACAACCCGTATCGGCAATGCCGTCGTGTGTCATCATCCGGCGGAAACCGTTGGCAATTTTCGACTGTACCCTTTTCGACCACGAATCGTTCCGGTTGGCGCGGATGCCCATCACCATCTCATACTGCCCGATATGCTCCAGCAACAGGTTAAAATCTTCGGGTGTAGTCTGCATATCGGCATCCATATATCCCACATAATCCGAACAGGCAACATCGATACCGGCTTTCATGGCTGCGCTCAATCCGCTGTTTCGGGCAAGACTGATGCAATAAAAGTTGTCATGACGACCGCAGGCCATCATCAGCAAGTTTCGGCTATCATCGACCGAACCGTCGTTTACAAACAACACACAGGCGCTGTATGTACACGTGGGCAAAAAATCGGCTAAGCGCTGTTCGAGCGCGCGGATATTATCTTCTTCGTTATACACCGGCACAACAATTGTCAGTTTATATTGTCCGGTTTTATTTACTTCTCCAGTTATCATGTGATTTCTTCAATAAAAACGACTTTAATCCACAAGGATAGACTTAACTATCAGTATTAACGGATGTGATTTATCCAAATGTTTAATAGAGCTATTAATTCCTGCAAAAATACCGGAATTCAATAATATTTACAAGGTATAACTTGAAGTATTATGTTTTTTTAGTCAAATAGGTATTAAACAATTCTTGCAAAGGATTAAAAGAGCGTTTTAATAAAAAACAGATTATCATGTATATAAGTATCTGCCGGACAACAAACTTATCGACCTTTCATTTACAACTGTCCGGGAGATTCCTACTTATTTATCGTATCGACCCGTAACCTGCATGTATTCCACTAACTTGCTTTTATAATCATTCTGGCTTTCTGTAAGCTGGTGTTTTGCCGGCTCCAGCAGAGTCTGTGCTTCGAGTAAATCGGTCACATTAATCATGCCTGCCTTATAGTTATCCGTGTTGATCTTCTTATTATCTTCCGCCTG
>CAZFTY010000089.1:0-7610 GCA_964521835.1 uncultured Microbacter sp. | reverse complement strand
GGCTGTACCTGGGATCCCTCGCTGATTAAACGCGAAACATCGGTCATTGCCGACGAGGCTCGTGGTTTCAATCACGATCTAATTTTTACATTGACTTATTGGTCGCCTGTTGTTGAACCCGCCCGTGATCCGCGGTGGGGTCGTACAGCAGAAACATTCGGCGAAGATCCGTTTCTCGTTTCCCGGATTGGTAGTGGCTTTGTTCAGGGTTTAATGGACGATAATGCGTTGTATCTGAAATCCGTACCCTGCGGTAAACACTATTTTGCCAACAACTCCGAATTTAACCGTCACAACGGAAGCGCCAACATGGACGACCGGGATATGCGGGAATTTTATCTGTTTCCTTACCGTACGCTGATCGAAAAAGACAAATTACCCTCCATCATGACAGCTTACAGTGCAGTCAATGGCATTCCGATGTCGGCCAGTAAATTTTTGGTCGATACGATTGCTCGCAGAACATACGGTCTGGATGGATATGTAACCGGTGATTGCGATGCTGTCGCTGATGTTGTAAACAGTCATCATTATGCAAAAAGCAGAGCTGAGGCTGCTGCCATGGGTTTGAAAACCGGAGTAGACTCCGATTGCGGAAGCATTTATCAAACCAGCTCTTTGCTGGCTCTTACTCAGGGATTGATTACCGAGGCCGATATGGACAGGGCTTTGATAAATATTTATACCATACGTATGAGACTCGGTGAGTTTGATCCCCAAAATATAGTTCCGTATGCAGGTATTAAACCCAGTATGATTAACGATCCCTCTCATAATGATCTCGCTGTTGAAATTGCAACGAAAACGCCGGTCTTGCTAAAGAACGAGCAGGTTTCCAAAACAGGCAAGAAAGCGTTGCCTCTCAGTTCTTCGATCAAAAAAATTGCCATATTGGGACCGCAGGCCGATAAAGTTGAATTGGGTGACTATTCGGGAGAAGCTGATCCAAAATATAAAATTTCTCCTCTGGAAGGAATTAAAAATTACATTGCTCAAAATAATCTGACTACCGAAGTAGTTTCTAAGGCAGGCGGTAACACCTCAAAAAGAACAGACTTCTTTACCATGGTTGGTTTCTCGACCGTGGCTCAGGGTGGTGTTGTAAAGAGTTACGATGCGACCAAATTCGATGCTTCGGCAAGCGGATTGATCACCTCGGCTCGTTTCGGTGCAGCCTCGGTAAGAGGTATTAAAGATGGCGACTGGACTGCCTACAATAATGTGGACATTACCAATGTCGATTCTATCCGTTTCAACATGACCGTATCGCCCGAAGGTGGTTTGATAGAGGTCAGAGTTGGTTCTAAAACCGGAAATATTCTTGCTTCGCAAAAAATTGCCGGTACACCGCAAAGCGGCGGCTTTGGTGGTTTTGGGGGAAGATCGAAAATCGTTCCGGTGAAAATCAACACGCTGGGTATTACCGGACCGCAAACCATTGTATTGGTTTATCGCGAACCGGAAGTGCCTGCTACCGATAAGGAGACGCTCGATATGGCAGCTTCTTCCGATGTGGCTTTGGTATTTGTAGGAACCGATCAGACGACCGGAAGAGAAGAAGCGGACCGGTTTGCAATAACCCTGCCGGGTAATCAGAACGAACTGATTAAGGCTGTGGCTGCTGTTAATCCGAATACGATTGTTGTCATTCAGGGAATGGGTATGGTTGAAGTAGAACAGTTCAAAAACAACCCGAATGTTGCCGGCATTATCTTTACCGGATACAATGGACAGGCTCAGGGTACGGCCATCGCGAAAGTGTTGTTCGGCGAAGTGAACCCGGGCGGTAAAACCAGTCTGACATGGTACAAATCGATCAATGATCTTCCTGAACTGACCGATTACACGCTCAGAGGTGCCGACGGAAAGAACGGAAGAACCTACATGTACTTCAACAAGGACGTTTCGTACGAATTTGGTTATGGACTTTCCTACACCACATTTGCCTATAGCAACTTCGGTATCAGCAAGAGCACGATCACTCCGAACGATAAGATTACGGTTCATGTTGACGTTAAAAACACCGGAAGTGTAGATGGCGATGAGGTGGTACAGGTTTACATGAAAACTCCGGACAGTCCGGCTGCTTTGCAACGCCCTATCAAACGATTGAAAGGTTTCCAACGGGTTACTATTCCGGCAGGACAGACAAAAACGGTATCGATCGATATCGACTGCGCCGATCTCTGGTTCTGGGATACCAAGAATAAGTGCATCACATTCGATCAGGGTAAATACCTGTTCGAAATCGGAGCCTCGTCAAAAGATATCAAAGGTACGGTAGAAGCAACCATGCGCGGTTCGTATACTCCGGTATTGAAAACCGTCGTTATCGACAATGAAAAGGTTGTATTACGACCTGGTAATACATCACAAACAAGTGTAACCGCCTCTTTGTCGGATGATAGTTTTATCAATATCAAGAATGCCAAAGTAACCTACAAAAGCAACAATCCGGCAGTTGCCACTATCGACGAAAACGGTAAAGTTACCGCAGTCGGAGTCGGAACCGCGTCGATTTTTGCCAATGTAACGGTAAACGGCACGACCGTTTCGAACAGCTGTCCGGTGAAGGTAATGCCGGATCTGACTCCCAAATCGATAACAGTTAACGGAAAGAATATCGAAGGTTTCAATAAAGAGACGAAAGCCTACAGCTATCTGTTGAAAAAAGGCGCCAAAATTCCTGTGGTAAAAGCATCTGCCATGTCGAAAGATATTGCGGTAGAGATCGAACCCGCCAAGGGCGTACCCGGTACTACCGTTGTGAAGTTTGTCGATAACATTACACAGGAAAAGAACGTATATTATCTGAACTTTGATGTTGCGTCGGTCAGCGACGAATTCAATGATGGCACGATTGGTAACCAATGGCAGTGGATTAGACAGAATCCGGCTGCATCCAGCTTGTCGAAGAATGCGGGAGCGCTTACCATCACCAGTGAAGTGGGCGATGTGTCGGAACGTAGCAACAACGCGAAAAACATTTTGTTGCAAAGCGCAAACAACGATTGGACGATCGATACAAAACTCGTCTGCTCCAGAAATCCGTCTCAACCTGAAAATGCCGGTATTCTGGCATACGAAAACGATGATAATTTTGTAAAATTGGCACTCCGTGCCGTTATCAAGACGACCCGAGCTACCAAATTGCCTAATGGAGAGGAAGCGCAACCGGGAACTGTTGACCTGATTATTGAAGAAAATGGTATTGCGAAATCTGCTGCATCGTTTAATCTCAGAAAAGCCATAACCGGTGACAATGCGTTGACGCTTCGTCTGGAAAAAACCGGTGCGAACTATACTGCATACTATTCGTTGGATGGAACGAAGTTTGAGAAACTGGGCACAGCCAGTGTTCTGTTGAAAGATATCAAAGCTGGCTTGATTGCTTGTGACGGGGTGATAATACAAGGGATGAAAAGTACTTTCTATTTCAGCTCGGATACCACCAAACCCAGCACTCCTTTCAATGTTGCGTTCGATTATTTTCATATAACCAATAAATAAATTTGGCCGGTGTGCTCTCTGCTTCGGCAGAGGGCACATTGACGGTTTGATTGTATAGAGATCGGATGTTGGTATTTATATAATCCGAACGGTATTCAGGCTTTGATTAAAAACAGAGTTGCGAATAACCTGCCGTTTGGGATTTTGAATTGCGACATCCGAGCTCTTTTGTTCTTTCAAAATGATAGGTTGGGAAAACCGTTGTCATTCCGATCAGATCTGTTTTATTCGATATAAACTATACATTCCGCATGAGAAAACATCACTACACCATTCCATTCCGTTTATGCATATTCTGCCTATGCATGTTTTGTGTTTCGGCAAAGGGCACCGTATCCGGACAGGCGCTCGTTCCTGCAGAGATAGAAAATCCCGAATTACTCGGCATCAACAAAGAACCGTATCATGCCACACTAATGCCGTATGCCAACCTGAAAGAGGCTTTGGCCGCCAAACGACATGCGTCGTCGCTTTGCCGCAGTCTGAATGGTCAGTGGAAATTCAACTGGGTACCGACACCCGAGCAGCGCCCCGTCGATTTTTACAAATCCGATTTTGATGTTTCCGATTGGAAAGAGATTCCGGTGCCCTCCAACTGGGAGGTACAAGGATACGGTACTCCTTTTTACCGTAATAACGGATACACCATAAAAAAAGATTTTCCCCATGTGATGAGCGAACCCGACAAAGGGTATACTTCGTACAAAGAGCGGAATCCGGTTGGCAGCTATCGTCGTGAGTTTGATGTTCCGGCAGAATGGATTGGCCGTCGCAATTTTATTACGTTCGATGGAGTTGACTGCGCCTTCTTTTTGTGGGTAAACGGCGAAAAGGTGGGCTTTAGCGTCAATAGCCGCAATGCCGCCGATTTTGATCTGACCAAATATCTGAAACCTGGCAAGAATATGATCGCCGTTGAGGTGTATCAATATAGTTCGGGTACCTGGCTCGAAGATCAGGACATGTTTCGTCTGCACGGTATTTTCCGCAATGTAACGCTGTGGAGTGCGCCACAGGTGCATATTCGTGACTTTTTTGTAAAGACGGATTTAGACAAAGAGTATAAAGATGCAACGCTGGATGTAACGGCAAAGATTAAAAATTACAGCGATAAGACAACAAAAGCGCAAACGTTCACGGCAACTCTTTTCGATAAGGAAGGTAACGAAATTGCCAAAGGAAGTGCAACCGGCACCTCGCTCAAAGCCGGTGTGGAAGAGGCGCTGAATGTGAAAATAGCGATAGCCAATCCGTTGAAATGGACTGCGGAGACACCGAATTTATACACGGTAGTACTGACCGATTCCGAAGGTGAAATACTCTCGTCGAAAGTTGGTTTTCGCAAAGTTGAAATCAAGGGGCGAATCTTTATGGTCAACGGAGTGCCGATCAAACTGAAAGGGGTAAATCGTCACGAGCATTGGTCGAATGTGGGTCATGCCATCACCGAAGAGCAGATGATCCGCGATCTGGAAGTCATCAAGCAGGGAAACTGCAATCACGTTCGCACCAGCCACTATTCCGATGATCCGCGTTGGTATGAGTTGTGCGACGAATGGGGAATCTGGTTGGTGGCCGAAGCCAACTGCGAGTCGCACGGTTATGATGGGCGATTCGATGAAGAACCGACCATGAAGGCAGCTATCATTGACCGTAATGTCGCTAATGTCGAGAACTTTAAAAATCATCCGTCGGTGATTATCTGGTCGCTTGGAAATGAATGCGGTGGAGTCGGTTCTAATTTCGTAGCGGCATTGAATACCGTAAAAGCGATGGATTCTACCCGTTTCGTTCATTACGAACGTTTTGGAACAGGGAAGAAAAATCCCGCCGACCTGGACGGTCGCATGTACGGTACCGCGGCCGATTACGTGGATATGGTAAAAAACTGGGGATTGACCAAGCCGCTTTACATTTGCGAGTTTGTTCATGCCATGTTCAATTCCATGGGCTCTCTTGAAGAGTATTCTAAAGCTTTTGATAACAATCCCGAGATGTTGGGCGGAGCTATCTGGGAGTTTCAGGATCAGGCGTTGTGGAACAAGCGAGACCCGAATCATCCGATTCTGGCCTATGGCGGTGGATTCGGCGAGACGCCCAATGACCACTATTTTATTCACAAAGGGGTAGTTTCATACGATCGTTCTACGGAAGGAACACACGTAAAACCACATTATCCGGAGATGAAGAAGGCATTTCAATGGATTGACACCGAACTTTCCGATCCGGTGAACGGAGAACTCCGTATTAAAAACAAATATCAGTTTATCTCTTTGAATGGTTTTGATGCCTCCTGGAGCTTAACCGAAAACGGACAGGAAATCGCAAACGGCTCCATACGCATGCGTCCCACATGGGGCAAAGGCATGTTTACTGCAAATATTCCCTATAAAATTGAGCATCCGAAAGCGGGAGCCGAATATTTTCTACGCGTTTCGTACAAACAAAAAGAGAAGACACTGTGGGCCGATAAAGGGTTTGAAGTCGCAACCGAGCAATTCAAACTTCCGGTCAATACGCTTCCTGTGGTAGAACCAAAAGTGACACAACCGGTTAAGCTGGTTCAGAATAGTCAGACAGCGACTGTCTCGGGAAAAGATTTTGCCGTAAGTTTTGATAAGACAACCGGTTTTATCAGCCGGTTAACGAAAAACGGAACCGACCTGTTGGTTGCGGATGGCGCTCCTAAATTGCACTTGTGGCGTGCGCCTCACCGCACCGACGATGATTGGGCCTACCGGCAGTGGGAAAAATATGGAGTGACCACTCTTCACTATGTGCCCGTCGATTTTAGCGTGGTAGCTGTCGATAATTCGACCGTGAAAATTGTTTCTACTACCAAAGCCGATGGCAAAAATGGCTTTAGCGTCTACCATACCGCAACCTATTTGGTGAAGGGCGACGGCTCTGTGAAAGTCGATAATCAGGTTCAGTTTGTGGGCTTCCGCATCAATCTGGCTCGCATCGGAGTACGGATGTTACTCGACAAAAAATTAGATCGGATGACCTTCTTCGGTCGTGGCCCGTTCGAGAACTATGCCGATCGTAAAAGTGCTGCCGAAGTGGGTATTTATGAAATAGGTGTGAATGACCAGTACGAATACGAAAAACCGATGGAACGGGGCAATCACGAAGAGGTTCGTTGGGATCAGTTCAGCGGAAAAGATATGCCGCAGTTGCTGGTGAAATCGGATGAAAAACTGATGCAGGTGGCTGCTCTTCCACATACCGACGAACAGATGTCTCCGGTAGAGTACAAAATCGACCTGCCCGCCAGCACGTCAACAGTAGTCATGGTTTCGACCAAAACGCTGGGAGTCGGTTCTAACAGTTGCGGCCCTCAGCCACTCGAGAAGTTCAAAGTGGCAGCCGAAGATACCTCGTTTTCGTACACCATTAAATTGTAATAACAGCTTTCACGATGAATAAAATTCTGTTTTGTTGTGCTGCATGTTGGGGCGTAATCAGTGGGCTTGCCTTTAGCGGACAGGCTCAAAATCCTATCATTCAGACTAAATATACCGCCGATCCGGCTCCGCTTGTCTATAATGATACTGTTTTCTTATACACCAGCCACGACGAAGACGATGCCTTTGGTTTTAAAATGCAGAATTGGATGCTCTATACCTCCACCGATATGGTCAACTGGACCGATCATGGAATTGTAGCATCTCTCAAGGATTTCAAATGGGTGAATACCGACAATGGAGCCTGGGCACCGCAATGTATCCGCCGCAACAATAAATTTTATTTGTATTGTCCCATGCCGAACGGAGTAGGAATTGGCGTACTTGTATCCGATAGTCCCTACGGGCCGTTTAAAGATCCGATTGGAAAGGCGTTGATTGGACGCAATAATTCGGGAGACTACGATCCAACGGTGTTCATCGACGATGACGGGCAGGCCTATCTCTATTGGGGTGGCAACGGCCCGTGTTATTATGCGAAGCTGAACGAAGACATGATCTCGATCTCGGGTGACATTCATGTGGCTGTTATTGATTTTACAGGTACGCCACCCGAAGCTGCCTACACCGAAGGTCCGTGGTTGTGGAAGAAAAACAATCGTTATTATCTGGCTTGGGCATCCCGTTGCTGTC
>CAZFTY010000088.1:0-7639 GCA_964521835.1 uncultured Microbacter sp. | reverse complement strand
ATTGTTTTGCCACCCAAAGAGACATCCGCTCCACCAAGACGACTATGGTACAATCGCCAAAAAGGGAAAGACATATTTTCGCACTCCCATTCCGATAACATCCAGTAGCGGCAGCAATGAATGGTAACCTTAAAATTGGAAACCTCTTGTTGCAGCTCCCACGGGTCATATTTTTGCTGTTCCGATAAATTGGTCGACATAATTTTATATAGTAGATTAGAATCTGAACATTCGAATTTACGTCTCTGTCTTTGTTCTGAAACTATTCGCAAAATTAAAAATGTTTGTTCTATACACAAAATTGATTTTTATATACAACTCTTACAACTGATTTACAAGTATATTTGTGGTCGCTAAAATGGGATATTACACAAATGCATTGTTTTTATAACTCCACTTTCTAACCTGATACGTCGATGAACAAACATTCTCTTAAAAAGCTTGTCCCGATTGTTCTTTTGGGAACCATTTGCCTGCCTTCAATTGCCCAACAGCACGACTTGCCGGTTGCACCGGGAAAATTCAAACCGACCGATGCCTCGCTGAAACAGTACCAATATCCTGAATGGTTTCGTGATGCCAAATTCGGCATCTGGGCACATTGGGGTCCACAGGCCGTTCCGCGCCATGGCGACTGGTATGCGCGCAATATGTACATTCAGGATGGCCAATCCTGGGAAAAGGGTTATTACGAAGACCATTTGAAACGCTACGGACATCCTTCCGAACAAGGATACAAAGATATTATTCCTTTGTGGAAAGCCGAGAAATGGGAACCTGACGCGTTGATGAAGCTCTACAAAGAGACTGGAGCAAAATATTTCGTCTCGATGGGAACGCACCACGACAATTTCTTTTTATGGAATTCAAAGCTGCACAAATGGAATTCGGTGAATATGGGGCCTCACAAAGATGTGGTGGGTCTCTGGCAGGCAGCTGCTAAAAAAGAGGGTTTGCGTTTTGGTGTTTCCGAACACCTTGCCGCAAGCTACACCTGGTTTCAGAAAGCGCATAGCACCGACAAAACCGGAGAAAAAGCCGGAGTTCCGTACGATGGCAACGATCCGCGTTACGAAGATTTGTATCACGGCAAGGCAGCCGCCAACGATACCTGCTGGATGACGAACAATCCAGTGTGGCAAAAGGAGTGGTTCGATCGTATCAAGGAATTGGTGGATATGTATCACCCCGATTTTCTCTATTCCGATAGTAAAATCCCGATTGAAAACGAAGTGGGCAGAAGCCTGATCGCACATTTCTACAATCAGAAGATTTCGCAGCACAACGGGAAACCCGAAGCGGTGTACACATGTAAAGAGCCGTCGGATCATCGTTTTGTGCAGGATGTGGAACGTGGTGTGCTCGATTCGATCAGTGTTTATCCGTGGCAGACCGACACCTCTATCGGCGATTGGTTTTATCGCACGGGACAGCAATACAAAACCGCGCCTGAGGTAATTCAGATGCTAGTCGACATTGTCAGCAAAAACGGAAACCTGCTGCTGAATGTGGTGCAGACACCCGAAGGCGATCTGGAGCCCGACGTGGTTGCCATCCTCAAAGGCATTGGGGCATGGATCAAAGACAACGGCGAGGGAATTTACGGCTCACGCCCGTGGAAAGTCTATGGTGAAGGGCCATCGACAACCCAGTCGCAGGAGAAAGGACAATTCGGCGGCTTGAAAGATGTACGCAAATACACCGGCGACGATATTCGTTACACCACTAAACACGGTTCTCTTTACGCATTTTGCATGGAAAACCCGACGCAAAATATTCGTTTGAAGTCGTTGGGCAAAAATGGCAAATTGGCCGGAAAGAAAATCGCGTCTGTTACACTGCTGGGAAGCGGAGAAAAAATCAGCTGGACGCAAAACAACGACGCGCTGGTCATCAGGAAGCCCGCGAAACTTCCTGATTATTCGGTTGTGGCGTTCAAAATTGCATTCAAAAAATAATTCAACGAAACGAGCCATATCGAATAACTCCCTCCTTCAGGGCGGAATCAAAATAGGACTATTCCAATTTGGCTTTAGCCGTGACAAATGCAAACTGATTATTTCCAATTAGTTGGTGTCATGGCTAAAGCCTAAACGTTTTTCATTTTTCATCTCCGCCCTGAAGGACGGAGTTATTCGAATCTGAACCAAATTCAAACAAATATAATTATCTAACATAGAAAACAAAATGGAATACAGAGAGATCGGGAAAACCAGCATGAAAGTCTCCAATATCAGTTTCGGAGCATCGTCGCTGGGTGGCGTTTTTCATTCATTGAAAGAAGAATCTGGCATTGCTGCCGTTCATACAGCAGTTGACAACGGCATTAATTTTATCGACGTATCGCCTTACTACGGACATTTGAAGGCTGAACAGGTACTCGGGAAAGCACTGAAAGAGATCGACCGCAACAAATATTATTTATCGACCAAAGTAGGCCGTTACGGCAAAGACGGCGTGAATTACTGGGATTATTCGGCACAACGGGCTACCGAAAGCGTTTACGAAAGCTTGGAACGCCTCAACGTGGACTACATTGACCTGATTAATGTGCACGATATTGAATTTTCAGATCTGGAGATGGTTATCAAAGAGACATTGCCCGCTTTGGTGGAATTGAGAAACAAAGGCATTGTGAAACACGTGGGTATCACCAACCTGACGCTCCGTCACTTCAAATATGTGATCGATCACGTGCCGGCCGGTACGGTGGAAAGCGTCCTTTCGTTTTGCCACTACTGCCTCAACGACGATGCGCTGGCCGATTATCTCGACTATTTCAAAGAAAAAGATATCGGCGTAATCAATGCCTCTCCCTTTTCGATGGGATTGCTGACCGATCGCGGTGCTCCCGCCTGGCATCCGGCTCCGAAACCCCTGCAGGATCTTTGCCGCAAAGCAGTGGCTCACTGCCAAAGCAAAGGCAAATCGATCGAACAACTTGCGGTGAAATTTTCAACAGCAAATCAGCGTATCGCAACGACACTATTTAGCACCACCCGTTCTCAGGCCGTACTTGACAACATTCGTTGGACGAACGAGCCATTAGATGAAAGTTTGTTGAAAGAGGTACAGGAAATACTGGAACCACGATTCAGAGATACCTGGTTGAACAGCTAATTATAGTAGATAGTAGTGGGTAGTCAGTAGACAGTAGAAATCTGCAATAGAAAAACAGATAACTATTTGTTTGTGCTTAAGGAAGCCTTGCAATCTGCCGATTAACTACTCACTACTATCTACTCACTACTATCTACTTGATTTATGAAAATTATCGACGCTCATGCTCACCTCTGGCTTCATCAGGATACCGAGGTGAACGGAATGAAAATAAAGACGCTGGAGAACGGACGCTCGCTTTTTATGGGTGAAATCCGGCAAATGGTACCGCCGTTTATTACTGACGGACGCAATACTGCCGAGATTTTCCTCTCCAATATGGACTACGCGCAGGTGTCGGCCGCCGTCATCACACAGGAATATATCGACGGGCTGCAAAACGACTACCTGTGGGAGGTTCAGAACAAATATCCGAACCGTTTTCTCTGTTGCGGCATGGTGGATGCCCGCGTACCGGGCTACCTGAAGCATGGAGAAGAGTTGATTAAGCAAGGTTTTGGTGCTATAAAACTGCCTGCCGGACGATTGATTATGCCCGACAAACGGGTGTGGCTGACTTGCGACGAGATGATGCAACTCTTTCGCCTGATGGAGCAAAACGATGTGCTCTTCTCGGTCGATTTGGCCGACGGTAACGAGCAGGTGGCCGAGATGGATGAGATCATCAATGAGTTTCCGAAACTGCGGATCGCTATCGGGCATTTCGGCATGGTCACTCAACCCAACTGGCTGGATCAAATCCGGTTGGCGCGTCACCCGAACGTGCGTATCGAATCGGGCGGTATCACCTGGCTCTTCAACTCCGAGTTTTATCCGTTCAAAGGAGCGGTCAAAGCCATCAAAGAGGCGGCAGATGAAGTAGGTATCGAAAAGCTGATGTGGGGCTCGGACTATCCACGCACCATCACGGCTATTACCTACCGCATGTCGTACGATTTTGTACTGAAAACCGACGAACTGACTCAGGAGGAGAAAGAAGCCTTCCTTGGCAAAAACGCCGCATCGTTCTATCGCTTTACCGATTTGGTAGAGTTACCCTATATTAAAAATATGTCCGAATAACCATTTATTGAAAATCATTTTTATGTCTAAACGACCTTATGCCTTGCCCTTGCTGTTGATATTCAGCCTCTTTTTTATCTGGGCCATCAGCAGCAATCTTTTGCCTACCATGATACGGCAATTGATGAAAACATGCGAACTCTCGACTTTTGAAGCCTCCTTTACCGAATCGGCTTACTGGCTGGCTTACTTCATCTTCCCGATTCCGATTGCCATGTTTATGAAACGCTACAGCTACAAATCCGGTATTATCTTCGGGTTGGTGCTGGCTGCTTTCGGCGGATTGTTATTCTTTCCCGGAGTAATGATTAAAGAGTATTGGGCTTATCTTTGTATCTTTTTTATTATTGCCACCGGCATGTGTTTCCTCGAAACGGCTGCCAATCCCTACGTCACGGTGCTGGGCGATCCGGCTACGGCTCCCCGTCGGTTGAATCTGGCGCAGTCGTTCAACGGTCTGGGCGCTTTTATTTCGGCCATGTTCCTGAGCAAATTAGTGCTGAGCGGTCATAAATTCACCCGCGAAACCCTGCCAACCGATTTCCCCGGCGGATGGAGCGGTTACATACAGCAGGAGTCGGATGCGATGAAACTGCCGTACCTGATTCTGGCAACGGTACTGATTGTGATCGCCGTTGTTTTTATCTTCTCGAAGTTGCCTAAAATCAAGGAGGGCGACCATGTGGAAGGCGAGGTATCGAATGATAAACTGATCGATTTCAACGTACTGAAGCGCTCGCATTTGCGCTGGGGTGTGATCGCGCAGTTTTTTTACAATGGGGGACAAACGGCAATCAACAGCCTGTTTCTGGTCTATTGCTGTACGTATGCCGGTTTATCCGAAGCGACAGCCACTACATTCTTTGGGTTGTATATGCTTGCGTTCCTTTCCGGACGATGGATCGGAACATTGCTGATGGTAAAATTCCGCCCTCAAAATATGCTGGTGGTTTATGCTTTGCTGAATGTGTTACTATGTATTGTCATTATGACTTGTGGCGGAATGGTGGGGCTCTATGCGATGTTGGCGATTGCCTTCTTTATGTCGATTATCTATCCCACCCAGTTCTCGCTGGCACTTACCGATCTGGGCAAGAACACGAAGAGCGGTTCGGCCTTTTTAGTAATGGCGATTGTGGGAAATGCCTGTCTGCCGCAGTTGACGGCTTACATCATGGACCGGAATAGCTCGATTTATTATATTGCCTATGTTATTCCGATGATTTGTTTTGCCATTTGTGCATACTACGGCTGGAAAGGCTATAAAGTGGTCGATTAATTATTGATTTAATACATACAAACCATGAAAGTAAAATTCTTATTATTAGCAAGTTTCCTCTTTACTGTCGTATGCGGATGGGCGCAGCAGGGAGGCAAACTGAAGATGTGGTACGACAAACCAGCTACCGTTTGGAACGAAGCGCTTCCGATCGGGAACGGACGTATCGCGGCAATGGTATTCGGCGATCCGGCCAACGAAAAACTGCAACTCAACGAGAGTTCATTTTGGTCGGGAGGCCCGTCGCGCAACGACAACCCCGATGGATTGAAAGGGCTCGACTCGATTCGTCAGGCTATTTTTGCCGCTAATTACAAATTGGCAAACAATCTCTCCAACAAATACCTGACAGCAAAGAAACTGCACGGTTCCATGTTCCAGTGCGTTGGAAATCTGAACCTGACGTTTGACGGCAATAGCAGTTACACGAAGTATTATCGGGAATTAGATCTTGAAAAGGCGCTGTTTACCACCACCTTCGTATCCAACGGCGTAACGTACAAACGCGAAGTTTTCTCCTCGCAACCCGATCAGGTGATTGTTGTACGCCTTACGGCCAGCAAGCCCGGAAGCCTCAGTTTTTTGGCTGGGTTTGACAGCGAATTGATAAAATCGAATCAACCGATAGACAAAAACACATTAGAGATGACCGGCTTGTCCAGCTCGCACGAAGGTGTAACGGGACAGGTCAAAGTAGATAGTCGTGCCCGCATCATCAACAAGGGAGGCTCTACCACCATCGAAGGAAACAAAATCAGAGTCAGCAAGGCCAACGAAGTGGTTATCCTTATTTCGATGGCAACCAATTTTACCGATTACAAATCACTGACTGCCAACGAAACCGAGCGCTGCCAGAAATACCTGACTACCGTTGGTAACAAACCTTACGCTAACTTGTTGGCAAGCCATATTGCTGCTTATCAAAAGTATTTCAAACGGGTCAACTTCGACCTCGGCACCTCAGAAGCTGCCCAGCAACCGACCAACGTTCGTATTCAGAATTTCTCCAAATCGTACGACCCCGAACTGGTCTCCATGTACTATCAGTTTGGACGCTACCTGCTTATCTGTAGCTCTCAGCCCGGCGGACAGGCTGCCAACCTTCAGGGAATCTGGAACGGGAGTAACAACCCGATGTGGGACAGCAAATATACCATCAACATCAATACGGAGATGAACTACTGGCCGGCAGAGAAGTGTAATCTGACCGAACTGGCCGACCCGTTGATGAAGTTGATTCAGGAACTTTCTCAGGCCGGACAGGAGACGGCCAAAGTAATGTATGGCAGCCGCGGATGGGTAGCCCACCACAACACCGACATCTGGCGCATTTCGGGAGTGGTTGACTTTGCCGATGCGGGACAATGGCCAATGGGCGGCGCCTGGTTATCGCAACACCTCTGGGAGAAATATCTCTATGGTGGCGACAAGAAATTTCTCGAATTTGCCTACCCGATTCTCAAATCGGCCTGCGAATTTTATCAGGACTTTCTGATTGAAGAACCGACACACAAATGGTTGGTAGTTAGTCCCTCCAACTCTCCGGAAAACACCCCTCCGGGTCATCCGAGCGCATTGGTGGCAGGTGCTACCATGGATAACCAGTTGCTCTTCGACCTCTTTACCAAAACCATCGCGACGGCTAAGATACTGAACAAAGATGCCGATCTGATGGCTAAGTTCCAACAAATCAAAGACCGTCTGGCACCGATGCAAATCGGTCATTTGGGTCAATTGCAGGAGTGGATGGGCGATTGGGATAGCCCCAGCGACCACAACCGACACGTGTCGCATCTGTATGGCATGTACCCGAGTAACCAGATTTCGGCATACAGAACGCCCGAACTTTTCGATGCGGTAAAAACATCGTTGAATTACCGTGGCGACGTTTCCACCGGTTGGTCGATGGGTTGGAAAGTGAACCTGTGGGCACGCCTGCTCGACGGAAACCACGCCAAAAAATTGATTACCGACCAGTTGACACTGGTAGATCCGAAAGGTGGCTTCCGCAGCGGTGGAGGAACCTATCCCAACCTGTTCGATGCACATCCGCCTTTCCAGATCGACGGCAACTTCGGTTGTACTTCGGGAATCACCGAAATGCTGTTGCAGACTCAGGACGGAGCAATTCATATCCTGCCGGCTCTGCCCGACGACTGGAAAAAGGGTACCATCTCC
>CAZFTY010000087.1:0-7649 GCA_964521835.1 uncultured Microbacter sp. | reverse complement strand
CCGATTCCGAACCACTACCGGCATTAGCGCTGAGACTGGAAGAACTCGCAGTCCCATATCCGTTAAACAAGGAATAAAAGCCCAGGCAAAATGCTTTCACATTGCCTTCATTCGTCCAGTAACTGTTATCGGTAAACTGAGTTAACGGTTGCTTATCGAGCCATGAGCTATCACACGCCATCAAAAGAGGGATGAAAACAATGGCTGTAAATAATATCTTTATTGTTTTTTTCATAACTATATCGCATTAAGAATTAAAATGATAACTGAACTCCAAACGAATAGGTTTTGGTAAACGGAGTTGTAACTCCATACCAGCCTCCGGTAGAAGATTGATCGGTCACTTCAGGGTCAATAGGTATCTTATTCTGAGCGAATGTCAACAGGTTCATTCCTTCTACATAAATACGGAATTTGTCGATTCCCAATTTATGCGTAACAGCGACAGGCAACGTATAACCGAATGTCAACGTTTTCAGTCTCAAATAAGCAAGGCTCAACAAATACTTGGTTTGAGGATAGAAGTTGTTTCCTGAAGGTTGATACGATGTATTCTGAGGTTGTCCGGCCCAATACTGTTGTCCCGATAGGTTCGAAGTATAAAAACCTTCGGAAGGGTTCGGGTAATAAGCATCCGTATTGGAAGGAGTCCAGAAATCCATTTGATGTTCATAAAAAATACCGTTGCCTCTGTATCCCGGTTGAGCAACATTACCGGTTGCCCAGAAATCACGTTTTCCTACTCCCTGGAAGAACATATCCATATCAAATCCTTTCCAGTTTCCACCTAAACGGAAACTGTACTGATATCGCGGAGTACTGTTACCGATTTTTTTCAAATCACCATGATCGGCCAATGTCAAGGCACCTGCATCAATTTTATCATCATTATTCAGGTTTGCATATTTAATGTCGCCGGGACCAAAGACAAAACTACCGCCCTGCAATTTCGTTTGACTGGGTGAGCTGGCAACATCAGCAGCATCTTTAAAGTATCCAACAGTCTGGAATCCCCAGATTTCACCAAATGTTTCACCGCTATAAAATCCGGTAGCCAAAGAATTTGACGAGTTACCTCCCCAGTTTTTTATTTTGGTTACATAATCGTGCATAGAGACGTTGGCATAGAGCTGCATCCCGTTTGAAAGTCCGAAATGATAATCGATTCCGATTTCCCAGCCTTTAGTTCTCATATCACCAACATTCGTTTTAGCGGCTGCTGTTCCAAATGTCGATGGTAACGTTGTCGATGACGATATTGTTCCTTTATTATCGCGTTGGAACCAGTCGACAGTCACACCCAGAGTGTTATCCAGGAAACGCATATCGGCTCCAAGATCCAATGTGTTGATCTTTTCCCAAGTCAATGACTGAGGAACAACCTGCGGCATACCCGAGTAAGTTGCTTTAGCTCCGTTTACAACCCAGGTATTCTGTGTGGTAGGCATGGTCGATAAGAATAAATTCTGACCGCTCTGGTTTACATCCTGATTTCCGATTGTTCCATAAGATGCACGAAGTTTCAAATCAGTAATAACCTTTTTAGCTTCTTTCATAAAAGGTTCTTCGGTAACTCTCCATCCGAGTGATGCAGAAGGGAAGAACGCCCAACGACCGCTAACCGGGAAATTAGAAGATCCGTCATATCGACCATCCAATTCTACCAGATATTTATTATCGTAATCATAGTTGATCCGGCCGAAATACCCGGCAACAGACCACCAGTTGTGAGCGGGGCCATAAGTTGCACTGGTCGATGTAATAATCGGGGCACTACTATTGGTAACCAAACCTATCTCCCCTTTCGAATCATCCATTAATCCGAATCCTTTGCTATACTGTTGAATAAATTCTCCCTTTTCAGCATTCATACCTGCTATTACTTTTACGCCATGAACACCAAAACGTTTATCGTAAGTGAAATAGTTATTGAATGTTATCTGTTTGTTGGTCGAACTGGTATAGTCGGTTTCGTCATACGACGCTCCGGGCAAAGTACTATTGAGAGCCAAACCTCCCGACCAGAAATCCCACACAGAGAAAAGACCGCCTGTTTCATGGCGTAATCCATTAGTAGTCATGTAACTGAATTCACTTCTGTATTTCAATTCCGGAAGAATCTTAACCGTAGCTGCCACATTCAGGTTCTGAGTGTTTTGTCTGAAGGTACAGTTATTGGCATTAGCCAGATAACCGCTCGAATTACGGAAAGAATAGTTCAGCCCGCTTGTCGGATCGGTGTATGTTCCGTAGGGGAAATAAGCGCCCCAACGCCACATATAATACATGTAATCCTGATAAGCATACGGATAATCATAATTATACTGACGAGTTGTCAATTTCGTGTCCAGATTTAACCACTTGTTGATATCGGCATTGATACCGGCAGTCAGGTTATACTTACTCAATTTGTCAGGATGCATTTTGAGAATACCTTCCTGATAGCTATACGTACCGGATAAGAAGTAAGAAAGTTTATCAGTTCCTCCGGAGAATTGGAGATTATGATTTTGTGAAGGCATGGTTTGAAACATCATCTTTTTCACATCCCAGATACGATAAAAATAAGCCACCCCATTTACAATATCGAAATCCTCACCTTTCACCATATTATTGCCCTGACGATTGTTCGCATATTTTGTTTGCCAGTTTTTAATACCGGCAGTCAATTGCGGTGCCTGCATACCAAACATATCAAAACCACTACCGGCTCTATTCCATGCACCGACCTCTGCATTTATTTCAGCAACAGGATCGTGTGGGAAATCGGGCAATTTGGTAGGAGTTCCCCATGAGAAGTTATTAGAATAACTGATCTTGAATTTGGAGTTCTTAGCTCCCGATTTCGTTTTAATCATAATTACACCGGCGGCAGCACGTGCCCCGAAAATAGATGTAGACGCTGCATCCTTCAATACGCTGATACTTTCGATATCTTCCGGACTAACCTGTGTAATATCCTGCACAACAATACCATCAACCATAATCAATGGAGCACTTGTTCCATTTATAGATACTAATCCTCTCACATTTAAGGTAGGCGCAGATGTAAGTCCCCCGCTACCATACGTAACGGTAAGTCCGGGAACGGCTCCCTGCAAACCTTTTCCGACATCTGTAAATGGTTTTGACGATAATGATTTACCTACATCAACTGTAGAAACAGCTCCTGTAAGGTTGGCTTTCTTTTGTGTACCATAACCAACCACAACCACATCTTGAATTTGTACTGCCGACTCTTTCAGCACAACATTAATCAAACTTCGTGAAGCAACTGTTTCCTGCACGGAGTTATAACCAATGAATGAAAACAAAAGAACATCTTTCGAAGATGCATTGATCGAATAATTACCATTGGGATCTGTTATCGTTCCTGTAGAAGTACCTTGAATTTTAACAGAAGCTCCAATTACGGGTTGATTGGTTTCATCAACCACCTTTCCCTTGATTGCTTTTGTCTGCGCATAAGCTCCCACTATTGTAAGAAACGCCAATAACAAACAACAACCCAAATAAAACCATCTTTGCTTAAACATCTTAGTCATAATTTTTGGGGTTTTGAAGATTAATAACTATTTTTAGACATACATGCCTGCCAGCACAAAACATTCCGGTTGTTAAATTTTAATATTAAAATTTCAAGGAAGTATAATATACAGACAGCATCACTGCATTGTAATCGTAGATCACATCTGCTATTTTATTTCAGGACAAAGTATAATTCGAAATTATTACAATAAATAATTGTGACACAAAGACAGAATATTTGCCACATTAATTAATTATTGATACAATAAAAGACTTAGAAGTGACACTAATAACAAAATCAAAGAAGAGCACAAACTTTAGTATATATCACTTACAAATATACACTAATTTTACGAAGATGCAACACTCCGAGTATATTTTTATGATTTTCATACATTTTTTTGTGTACATTGTTTGCTGTATATATTTTTAAAGTAAAAAGAGAATCCAGCTATTAGATTTTAATATAAATCCGCTTTTTATAAAGTATGTGTCCCACAGACCAATTCAGCAAAACAAACAAGAGGGCGAACCCTAAGGATGCCCACAAATCGGGCAGCCACGACAAAAGCAAATCATTATAGATAAAACCCTTGATGGTAACTACTTCCGGACTAAGCTCCAACGGAATCGTTCCAAACAGGATGGAGAGAAAAGCACCAAACACGTACATAAACAGTGGGTTGATACCGAACGACTCGAAAAAACGGGACCAACCGGTATACCCTTTGATATCGATAAGCCAAATGAGTAACGACAGCAACAACGAACCCAATCCACAAGTGACCATCACAAACGAAGGACTCCACACTTTTTTATTGATCGGACAGCCATAGCTCAACAGGAATCCCGCAAACAAAAGAATGGTACCGAAAATAAAGATCTGCTGTATGCGTTGTCCATTGTCCTGCACCGAATTGATAATTTTTCCCACATAAAATCCTAGCAGGACATGCGCCAGACAGGGCAGAGTGCTCAATAAGCCTTCAGGATCAAAAGCGATTTGCGTTCCGTCAGGTAACGTATCCTTATATATGTGGTTAACTCCAAACAGTGCCCGGTCGACAATATTGATTATATTATTTTCCGACAAATCGAAGCCATTACCTATCAGCAAAATGGCAAGATATGTTACCAGAATGCCACCGGCCACGTACAACACTTTTGTATGGTTCACAAGCAGAATGATAAGCGAAGCGCCACAGTAACTCAAAGCCAACCGCTGCATCACACCCAACGCCCTGATTTTATCGAAAGGCATTAATCCGTGCATCAACCGTTCGGAAAAGGTCATCTCCGTATTCCCGAAATCCAATGCAGTGCGGCAAAGCAGGCCAAACCAGCCGATTGCCAACCCGATACCAAAGATCACCACCGTGCGTTTCAAAATCTTCCAAATGGCCTCCGAAGAGGGTTTGAAATCGTATTTCCGCAGCGAAAAATAGGTAGATACCCCCATAATAAACATAAAGAACGGGAATACCAGATCGGTCGGCGTCAAACCATTCCACGAAGCATGTTCGAGAGGCGTAAAGATATGCCCCCACGAGCCGGGATTATTGACCATAATCATTCCGGCAATAGTAATACCGCGCATTACATCCAGCGCCAAAAGTCGGTTAGTTGCTTGCATAGGAATCGTTATTTATAGAGATAATATTTTTTTGACAATTTTCGAAAAGCATCCTCATCTTTTCTCCAGTAAGGGAGGATGTCATCTACATTCATATTTTGCGAAAAACGCAACCGTATCTGGTCGCTGCCGCACACGTTGTCGAACATACCGTAACGCGACTCCGTTGAAGGTCCGAAACATCTCTTTTCGGGGTAAAGCTTTGCCATCTCCTGCATCACATAAAACTGAATATCCGTCAATCGGACTTTGTTGTAATCGGAAATAAAATACTGTACACCGGAATAGTTCAACCCCTTCCCTACCGAATAAAACGGTTTCAGATTGATCGGCCGAAACAATACTCCCGGCAATTTCAAAGCATTCATCTTCACGGCAAGTACGTTGGCATCGATCGAATCTTTGGCAAACAGTTGGAATGGCAACGTATACCCTACACCAATCGACATGAAATCGAATTCACCGAGAATGCCGGATGCAGCATAGTAAGCTGCCGACTCAGCGTAAGGGATATGCGGTGATGTCAGCACCCAAGGCAAACCGGTTTGAGCAAAGGTCATCTTCCGTTTCCATCCTTTCATGGGGACGACGGTCAATTTGCATTTCTTACCCAGCATCTGCTCATTATTCAGCAAGTTGGCAAGTTCGCCACAGGTAAGTCCGTAGAGATAAGGAATTTTAAACTGGCTGACGAACGAGATAAACTTATCCTCGGTCAGGTTTCCTTCAATTTTCAATCCACCAAGCGGGTTGGGGCGATCGAGTACCACAAACTCCTTGTCGTTTTCGGCAGCGGCCTGCATAGCCAACCCCATGGTACTGATAAATGTATAAGAACGACACCCGATGTCCTGAATATCATACACAATCACATCAACATCCCTCAGCATATCGGGTGTCGGTTTCTTCGATTTTCCGTAAAGCGAATAAACAGGTACGCCTGTCTTATCGACAATAGTATCCACATGGTCGCCGGCATAAACATCGCCACGTACACCATGCTCGGGGCCATACAGCGCGACAAGTTTCACTCCGGGAGCCTCATTCAGAATATCCACAGTCGACTTCAGTTGCGAGTCAACTCCGGTCGGATTGGTTATCAACCCTACCCGTTTTCCCTGAAGCAACCTGAATCCACTTTCGCGAAGCACTTCAATACCCGTTTTTACCCTTTGCGCACCCACCCCATTCTGGGACAGACACAGCAAAGCGGCCATCAACCACATCACATTCCATTTTCTCATCATCACATCGACCTTAGGTAAAAACGGTTAATCTTTCTTTTTCTTCCCGAATTCGGGATCTATCTTCAACATCGAAACAGCCAGATAGCAGGGTATAATTGCCAGCATTACCGTAAAGAAATAGTGCTGATAACCCAATTTCTCCTGCAACCATCCGGCCATCATTCCCGGCAACATCATTCCCAACGCCATAAAAGCCGTACAGATAGCATAATGCGCCGTTTTATGTTCTCCATCAGAGAAGTATATCATATAGAGCATGTAGGCCGTAAATCCGAATCCATACCCGAACTGTTCGACCGCTACCGCCAGATTGATAAAGAAGAAATTATCGGGCAGGAAGGTCGACAAAAAGATATAGGCACATTGCGGCAAAGTAATCGACATTGCCATTGGCCAAATCCAGTATTTAAGCCCTTTTCGCGATGCCGCAATGCCACCGGTAATTCCTCCCAATGTCAACGCCAGCACGCCAACGGTTCCGTAAACTAACCCAACCTGTCCGGTAGTCAGCCCCAAACCACCCACTTCGCGTCCGTCGAGCAGGAAGGGCGATACGATCTTCACCAGCATTGCCTCGCCAAGACGGTAGGTAAGCATAAAGAAGATGGCCAGCACGATGCCCGGCTTTTGGAAGAAGGTCGCAAACGTATGACCGAACTCTTTAAATATGTCGCTTACACTATTCGCCACGGTCGAATGATCGGATGCCGGACGCGGCAACACAAAACGATGGTAGACAAATAGCAGCACAAAGAAACCGGCCAGAATAAAGAAGGTAATACTCCATGCCAGTTTCAGATTACCCGACACACCTTTGAATTCGCTCTTCACATTACTGGTCAACTTTTTATCAAGCTGAACCACCACATAAGCCGGTTTATCCCAATTCTTTTCCGAAAAAGTGATGCGTTCTCCTGAAATAACGGAAATACTTTTATCTCCTTTTGAAAAATTGGTATTCAACACAACCGTTTTGCCCGCCTCCGGTTTTTTGGTCAACCGAATAGCCACAATTCCGGCACTACCAGTCATCTCTTTCGACGCGGCGGCAACGGCACTGCTTTTCTCTGCGCTGGCAAAGCCATTCTTCTGGTTTTGTTCCGAAGCAATTTTCTTGATCTGCTCCAGCGAATCTTTCGAAATCCGATTCGTATTCAGCACCAAATCGGACGGAAATGCAACAAAAGTCATTTCGTCAGTCTTGGGTACATCATAGTTTTGAGGCTGCATCACAATCGTCG
>CAZFTY010000086.1:0-7724 GCA_964521835.1 uncultured Microbacter sp. | reverse complement strand
TGCTGGTTGACGACAGGTTGTTCACATATTTGGCGGTCACACTATGCCGGTCAGACTGCGTTCCCACATGGTAGAAAGCCCCGTTGTCCGACGAAAGGTAGCGCATATCTCCACCCTTTCTGTTGTCAAACGTTCCGGTATAATCCACCGTCAATGTAGAGCGTGGGTCGAAGTAAAACTGAAATTTCGGGTGAATCACCGTGCTGCGCACCCTTGACGACTCACTCAGTCCGTCACCGTTCACATCCGTTGCCTGCCGCCAGGTCTGCCCGGCAAACAGAGTATATCCGAAAGTCTTATATTTCTTTGCCAGATAGGCATTCAGGTTGGTTTCGTGTAATGAAGTCTCGTTGAGAGTAGCACTGAGTTCTTGCTGCGGCGTGGGATCTTTACTCACTAAATTGATAATACCACCAATGGCGTCGCCACCGTACAGGGTAGAACAGGAGCCCTTGATAATTTCGATCTGTTTCAGGTCGAGCGGTGGCACCTGCATTATGCCGAAATTGCCCGACAGTCCGCCATAAAGCGGCAGTCCGTCTTTCAGCAACTGCGTGTAACGACCGTTCAGACCCTGAATGCGCGCATAGGTATTGCCCGAAGCGGCGCTCACCTCCTGCATCTGGATTCCGGCAATATCGCCCAGCAGGCTCGAAATATTGCCCGGCATAATCCCGTTCTCCTCCTGCGTATCTTCTAATCCCAACACTTCGATGCGGGTAGGAATGGCCTCGATGCGCGAATTGGTACGTACCGAAGTAACGGTCACCTCATCGAGATGTTCCGATGCAGGTTGCAGCAACACCTCCTGCGATCCGGGCCTGGTCACTTTCACTTCAGCCGTTTCGTAGCCCACGTACTGTACTTTAAGCATAACCGGCAATGCACTGGGGATATTCAATATTGCGACACCCTTAGCATCGGTAACGGCACCCGTCGATGTACCCGACACTGTCACAGTTGCACCGATTAACGTCTCTTTTGTTTGCGCATCCTTCACGCTCACCGACACCTGTTGCGCAAAAAGCGCGCACTGGCACATCAGGCCAAACAGTAATAACAATTTCTTCATCAATTTGAACTATTTAGAAAATTTGATGGTGCAAAATTAGAATGTGATTTTGGAGAAAATTGGGAATTTCCGGACAAAACCACCCATTTCTCAAAAATAGAATTATTGCAAAAAGAGGGTCAGACAATGTTCGTCTTCAAGGCAAGTATAATCGATCGACAACGAAGAAACTTTGCAAATTTCGGCAACAATCGACAGACCCAATCCGCTGGAATCCTTCGTAACTCCCTCTTTGGCAAAACGCGAAAATAAGCTCTGAGGATCGCCTTGTAGTCTCTTCCCTGTATTTCTGAAAATCAGCGTCGAAGAGTGTGATGTAACGCGGATAAATCCGTTATTGATATTGTGTTTGATGGCATTACCCAATAGGTTGGTTACCAGTAAATCAGCCAGCAAAGGATTCATATCTATTACAAATGATTGTTGCAAATCACGCACCACCTCGATATTTCGCAGCGCCAGCAACTCATCCAGCTCGTCCAACCGCTCTGCGACCAAAGCGCTCAAATCGATCGACCTCTTTTCTACAAACTGCTTATTTTCTATTTTGGAAAGCAGCAGCAACGTCTGTCCCAGTTTCGAAACACGCGAGGCGGCGTCATAAGCTGTTTGCACCTGCTTGCGGTGTTCTTCGGATAGGTTCCGGTCGGTTAGTAACGTTTCCAGCTTCGATTTCACCACCGCCAGTGGCGTCTGCATCTCGTGCGACGCGTTCTCCGAAAACTGTTTCAGGTTGGCGTAGTCGTCCGTCATTTTCCGCATCATCTGGTTCAGCACGTTGTTCATCTGGTCGAACTCATCAATTGTCGACGAGGGCAATCCTTTCACCGTTTTTTGATCCACTTTAAAATTCGTCAACTCTTTCAGCGTTCGATAAAAAGGATCCCAGATGGTTGCCGATAGTTTACGATTCAGGAAGTAAAGCGCCAGAATGATAAGAATAAACGTACCCAGCATAAACCAGAACGCTACCCCCACAAAATCGTCGGCCTCCAGATGCGACAAAACCAACGTCACTTTGTATGTTTTTCCATTTATTCTGTCCGGGAAAACCAGTTTACGGGCCGGGACCATGCTTTTTTCGCTCGCGGCATAAATGGTAGTATCCGAGAATAGCCGTTCAGCACTTTGTTCGTTCGAAGGCTGTATGTCGATAGTTTGGTCGGGAGAGTGAAAAGGAAGAGCAATTTTGTACTGATGCAATGAAGCCTGAACGGTTTCGGCCCGGTTCGACAATATCTCGTCGATATTGGAATCGATTACCGTCGCAAGCGTGAAATAGAGTCCGCACCCCGCTACCACAAAGACGAGTAGCAACAAGGTGATAAATCGCCGGTTTATTTTTGTCTGGAGTTTCATTTTTTATCCACTTGAAACATATACCCGATGCCATATACGTTTTTAAAATAGTCGATACCTGTTTTTTCGAACAATTTTCGACGCAGGTTTTTGATTTGAGAATAGACGAAATCAAAAGTATCGGCAGCATCGGCAAAATCGCCCCACAGATGTTCTGCGATGGATTCTTTGGTCAACACCCGGTTGGCATTGGCCGCAAAAAAGGCCAGCAAATCGAACTCCTTTTTGGTAAGAGCGATCGGGTCGTCATCAAAAAAAAGCTGGCGGGATTCGGGGCGTATTCTCAGCCGTTCAATATTCACCTCAATTTTGCCGTCGTACTTTACCCGCCGCAAAATCGATTTGATGCGCGCGTTTAGTTCTGCCAGATGAAACGGTTTGGCCAGATAATCGTCCGCTCCCAGTTCGAGACCCGTGATCTTATCGTCTAATGAATTCCGTGCCGAGATTACCAGCACACCGGTAGTCGGAGCTATCTTTTTGATTTCACGGATCAGTTGTAACCCACTTCCGTCGGGCAATCCGATGTCGACCAACACACAATCATACTCATAATCGTTTACCTTATTCAGGGCCATGCCAAGCCCGGTTGCCTGCTCGCACTGGTAACCTACCTCTTCCAGAAAACTCACAATAGTTTCCCTCAGCCCGTCTTCATCTTCAACCACTAACAGTTTCATTGTGTTGCAAAGATAGAATTCAATTTTGGAGAAAATTAGGAATTGCCTAAAATTCTATTCACAAAAAAAGAAGCCCCTGTTTTTGCAGAGGCTTCCGGGTCTTATAAAAAGGTGTTTTTATACCGTCACCGACACACCGGCTTTGAACCAGCGCCCGGGTTGGGGCAGGTTGCCGAAGTCGAAATAGGTTGCGTTGAACAGGTTGGTGGCCTCGGCAAAGAGTTGGTAATGTTTCTCTTTCCATTGCACTTTGAGGTCGCACAACAGCGATGCTTTGAACTTCGTCTCCTGATTATTGGCCACATTCACGTAGGTTCCGGCCCGGTCGTTGAGGCTCAGTTGCCAGGCAGCCGACAGTTTGCTTACAATCGGCTGTGAAACGCGTAGCTTCGCCTGATGACGCAGATAATCGGTGGAATAGGATGAGATGTAGTGGCTGCTGCCCTTCGAGACATGCAGGTAAGTGTAATCGAGATGAATGTTGTCGAGCCAGTGCCACGCGGGACGGTAATCGACAGCCAGCTCGCTGCCGAACGAATTGACATCGGTCAGGTTTTCGCTATGCCACACTAATTCGTTGGGGAGGCGTACCCAATCGATAATATTGTGCCCGAACCGCTTGAAGGCGGCCACGCGTACTGTCCACTTATCGGGAGTCCACAACAGGTGCAGGTCGGCATTGAAGGCATTCTCCGGTTTCAGATTGGGGTTGCCGTGTTGCGTGGTGCTCTGGTAGTAGAGGTCGGTAAAAGTAGGCATCCGGTACGAATTGTGCAGCCATGTACCCACTGTCAGTTTCGGCGTAACAGCATAGTCGACGTTGCCCCCTGCATAGAAATGGAATCCATAATCGTCGTTGCCGCTTCCCATCGCGCCCAGACTTACGGTCCACTGTTTCCACTCTTTCACCTGTTTTACCGACACGCTACCGATGTGCCGTTCGGCCGATTTGGTGAACACGTTTGCATCCGAATAGGGGTCGAAGTGCGGAGCGTCGAGCGGCGTTCCCAGCGTATTGCTGAAGATGTGCTCCGAGCGCAGATCACCGGCCAGCGAGGTTACTCCACCCCACCACAAGTAACTGGCCTGCGCCGAAATACCCATCACATCGGTGAGGTGGTAGTTGGGAGAGACGTACCATGGAGGTGCAGGTACACCCTCACGAAAGAGGGCGAACATGTCGTGATGGCGGCGGTAATAGCCTGTGGCCATCATTTTCCAGTGACGAGTCTGTTTTTTGTATTGCAACGAAGCGATCAACGAACGGGTCTCTTCGTACTGGTCGAAATATTTCGGCGAGTAAAACGTGTTGGCTCCGAAATCCTTCGACTGCACGCCGAGTTGCAACGAAAATTGTCCGATGCGGTTGTCGATAAACCGCACATCGGTATATGCGTTGAAAATCTTAAAGTCAGAGTCGTGGGCAAAACCGTCGCTTCGAGTGCCGTTGACGGCTGCCGTTACGCGCCATGGCCCCGAGTTGAGGTAGCCCGAAGTGCTTCCCTGCCGGTAACCGAAGTCGCCGCCCGAGATTTGCGCGTTGAATCCGTTATGGATAATTTGTTTGGTGACAATGTTGATAGCGCCACTGAAAGCGATAGCCCCTGCCGTCCAGGCACCCGGTCCGTAGAGAATTTCTATCCGCTCTATCAAATTAATGTCTAAAGGAATGTCTAAATTGAAATGTCCTGTTTGGGGATCGGTGAAGTTTACACCGTTGAGAAGGATGGCGGTTTGGTCGAAGGTTCCGCCGCGAAGACTTATATCTGCCTGCACATTTTCTGCGCCGCGTGTACGGATGTCGACACCCTGAACGTAGCGTAACAGGCCCTGAACGTTTTGTACTGCCGCCTGCTCAATCTCTTTGCGGGTAAGCACAGCAACTACTTTTACCAATTGCTGGGTTGTCGGCGGCAGGTCACTGCTGATCTGTACCTCTTCCAGCTGAAATACCGGATCGGGAGCTGCTTTCCCGTTCTCCTGAGCTAATGCCATCTGGTTGGCAGTGGTCAGCATAGCCGTCCCCATCACTCCGATTTTCAATCGCACCGTAAGGCTGTTGAACGCGCCGTACGAAGCTCTTGTCCATCGTCGGAAACAGAATAAATTCTGTCTCTTCACAATTTTCTTCATGCGTAAATTATTAAATTAAACAATACTACCGACCCTGTATGCCGGCATTTTTCTATTCATTCAGTATCTTCCGGACATACTCCGGCGGCTCGGGAGTTCCCATCAGAAAATCGCCTTTTTTGTTAAGAGACAGCGCCCAACGGTCAAGCCATGAGCTTCCGAAAGTGCCGTAAACCGTCACCGGAACTTTGTAGACCGGATCTTTTAATACCTTGTAGATCGGTTGAAAATCGTAACCGTTTTTTCTGAAGATGGCGATAATATCATTCAGATATTCGGAATTGAGCATACTGGCATGAAGCAAAATCACCTGATTTATCGGCCTTCCGAACACCCCGATCGACTCTTTATCAAAATGTTTGATGTCACGATCGATGTAAGCAAGATAGTCGGTCACTATCCTCTTTTCTAAGGCAGCATCTTTTTTTTGTTTTGCTTTGTAGTAGGCATAAGCAAAGGCATAATCTTCGCTATTGATGGTGATGGGGGCGGTGATGTAATTGTGTGCTTTCAGAAAGTTTGCCAGTGAATCGGCACGGGCTTTGGTAGTGCCTACATGCAGGTAAGGATGTCGGAAATACTTTTGTTTCTGACCGTGTTTTTTAAGTAACTCTTTCGAAATCAGTTCTCCCTTGAGAATGTCCTGCGTATATGATTTGAATGATTCCGTATTATAATCGGGATGAGAGAAGGTGTGATTACCGAGCATCAGGCCGTTTCCGAGCCACTTGTCAAGCAGATGAATTTGAAAAGACATGGGCTTGTTTACATAGTTGTAGAGCTTATTTTCGTTGACAAAACCGATGGCAGGCACCTTGTTCTTTTTCAACGTCACAATCAGATTATCCATGATCCGTTGCTGAACAACCGTGTCGTACGAACCGTAATCGACTACAGGCAGGTCATCGATAGAGATGCATACATGTTTTTTTTGTGCAAAAGTAATTACACTCAAAAAAAGTAATACCGACAAAACTCTGGCTCTCATACTTTATTGAATTAAAGGCAAGCAAAGGTACGAAGCAGAAAAGTGATTTTATGCAAAAAAGAGGTAAGCAACAATAATTGCAGCAATTGCCCCTGCCAGATCGGCGATAAGTCCCGCCGTGATGGCATAGCGTGTTTTGGTTACGCCTACCGAACCGAAATAAAGTGCGACAATATAAAAGGTGGTATCGGCAGCGCCCTGAAAAATACAGGAAAGGTGTCCGGCAAACGAATCCGGTCCATACGTTTTCATCGTTTCTACCATCAGCGCCTTGGCACCGCTACCGCTCAACGGTTTCATAAAGGCATTGGGCAGTGCCGCCACAAAATCGGTATTCAAACCCATCAGATGAAACAGTGAAGCAATGCCATTAATGACCATATCCATGGCACCCGAAGCACGAAAAGCCCCGATGGCAACCAACATGCCTACCAGATAAGGAATCGTTTTGACAGCAGTTTCGAATCCCTGTTTGGCACCCTCCACGAAAGCCTCGTACACATTCACTTTCCGAACCAATCCTCCGATAAGAAATGTCGCAATAATGATAATCAGTAGCGAGTTGCCGGTCACACTCGATGCCACCGACATCTGCTGGCTATTCAGCCGTGAAAAGCCGAACACGATAAGTCCGATGATAAAGGTGATGGCACCCAACCACCCGATTACCGTGCGATTGAGCAGGTTGAGGCGTTGACGGATGCCCACATACAAAATGGCAGTCAGGGTGGAAACGTATGTCGCAATTAAAACAGGGATTAAAATATCGGCCGGATTGACCGCGCCCAGAATTGCCCGTTGGGCTATGATATTGATCGGCAAAAGTGTCAACCCTGCCGTGTTAAGTGCCAGAAACATGATCTGCGCATTCGAGGCGGTATCTTTATGCGGATTCAGCTCCTGCAAACTTTGCATCGCTTTCAACCCGATGGGCGTCGCCGCATTGTCGAGTCCAAGCATGTTGGCCGAATAGTTCATCACCAACTGACCGCTGGCCGGATGGCCCTTCGGAATTTCGGGATATAGTTTTGAAAAGAACGGACCCACAATGCGCGATACAAAACGGATAGCTCCCGCTTTTTCTCCGATATTCATCAGTCCCAGCCACAATGTCATTACCCCTGCCAACGGCAACGCAATATCCATCACCGAAAACTTGGCCATTTCAAAGGTCGATTTCACCACTTTTTCAAAGATGGCAAAGTCACCGGTAAAAATAAACTGAAGAGTAGCTACAAGAAACGCGATGAGAAAAAATCCGATCCAGATATAATTGAGCATGAAGAAATATATTCAGGTTACAAATCGACACTCACGCAAAGCTTTCCGATAGCATTTTATCGCCGGAATGCGGGCTTTGCTTATACTCCTGCAAATGTAACGATTGTTTTTTGATGTAACAAGCGCAGAAATTACCAATCAAAGGCGATCCTTTTTCCGCGTATACAGAACCATTCGCATCTTCCTCTCGACAAAATTTTCAGGTGGGTGT
>CAZFTY010000085.1:0-7745 GCA_964521835.1 uncultured Microbacter sp. | reverse complement strand
ATACCCGACAAGATTTAAGTCTGCAAAAATACAAAGAATCTCATGGAGAGACAAATTTTATTGTTGGCACTCCCATCTTTATGCCATTCAAGCTCAAAATCGCCTTCTTAATCAATTCTTAACATCATACGCAGAAATTATCATTACTTTTGTAACGATAATTATCTTACAAGTGAATGGAAAAAAGTTACAAACTACTAATCGTAGAAGATGAACCGGATTTATGCGAAATTCTGCAGTTTAATCTCGAAAGCGAAGGTTATACCGTTGATGTAGCCAATTCGGCAGAAGAGGCGCTGACAAGGAATATGGTTCAGTACGATCTGTTGCTCCTCGATGTGATGATGGGACAGATGAGTGGATTCAAGCTGGCTCAGTTGCTAAAATCGAAACCGGAGACCAAACACATTCCTATTATCTTTCTTACTGCCCGCGTTACCGAAAACGATGTCTTAACCGGATTTAATACCGGGGCTGACGATTATATTCTTAAGCCATTCTCCATCAAAGTAGTAGCTGCCAGAATCAAAGCCGTACTCAGCCGCACCGTTGTTACAGAAGCTCAAAAGGAAAATATGGTCAAATTTGAAACGATGGAAATCGACCTGAATGCCAAACAGGTGACTATCGAAGGAAAGGCTGTCGATCTGACCAAAACCGAATTTGAGCTGCTTGCTTTGTTTGTTCAGAATCCTACCAAGGTTTTCTCCAGAGAGAGTATTCTGGCTCAGGTATGGACCGAAGATGTTTACGTAACCGATCGCACGGTGGATGTTCACATCACGCGTCTGCGCAAAAAGATTGAACCTTACGGAAAGAATATTGTAACCCGCTCCGGATACGGATATTGCTTCCTATAACCGTTTTCAAACATATATTTCACTTACAATTCATCGGACATGAAAAAATTGGTATTTCGCTATTATATTCCTCTTTTCCTCATTTTTTCTGTTGCCGTACTGGCTTTTCAGTATAACCGGGAAAAACAATACAAAGCCGACATGCTGAATACCGTGCTGGGAGACACCAACGACATGGTATACAACTATTTTGAAGCAAAAGGCGGATCGCTGGCGCATATCGACTCGCTTATTGCCATATTTCCGCACAGCGATGTGCGGGTTACTATTATCGATCTGAAAGGCAATGTTGTTTACGATAACGCCATTCAGGATGTTACCCACATGGAAAACCACCTTTCGCGTCAGGAGGTGAAAATGGCGCTCCTCAATGGCACCGGTTCCGATATTCGTACATCGCACTCCAATCAAAAGCGTTACTACTATCATGCTACTAAATTTGGCAATTGCTACGTGCGCTCATCATTGCCCTACGATATCAATATTTCGTCGTTACTACGCCCCGATAATATATTTCTCTATTTCTGGCTGGCGCTTACCTTTATTATGGCGGCCGTTCTCTTTTATGTCTCCAATAAATTCTCTGTAAAAATGAATCGGGAACAGATAGAGCATGATGCCACTGTCCGCCGTCGGCTTACCCATCAGGTGGCACACGAGCTGAAGACTCCGCTTAGCAGTATTATCGGTTATATGGAAACTCTGCACGACAACCCCGATATCGAACCCGAACGTCAACGATTTTTTATAGAACGGAGTCATGCTCAGGCTGAAAGATTAAATTCTCTGTTGCAGGATATTTTGATGCTGAACCAGATGAACGAAGCGCCACAGTCGGTGCAAATGGAGCCGATTCTCCTGAATAAGGTTGTGGAAACCGTGCTGGATGATGTGGAGCTCAAGCTGAAAGAAAAGAACATTGAGGTCTACACCTCTTTTGGCGGAGACATCTGGCTTAAGGCTAACTCCATATTGCTATATTCCATTTTCAGAAACCTGATCGACAATGCAGTGGCTTATGCCGGTGAAAATATAAAGATCAATTTGATATTGACGAATGAGGATTCCAAGTGTTACTATTTTTCGTTTTCGGATACCGGCATCGGAGTGGCACCCGAACATTTGACCTTTCTCTTCGACCGTTTTTACCGGGTAGATAAAGGCCGTTCGCGCAAGACCGGAGGAACCGGCCTGGGCTTATCTATTGTAAAAAATGCTGTCGAGCTACACCGCGGATCTATTTCGGTAAAAAACAGAAACGGCGGTGGATTGGAATTTGAGTTCTCCCTGCATAAATAAAACAACGGATACGAAACAGGATCTTTATTCGTTCGTTATCTTTTTGCAACAAAGAGAATTTACCTTTGCAGAAGCTAATAGGTAAATTCTCTTTTTTCTTTTTCACTTTTTTGGTCTTACGTCCCCGGTAAGTAGGTATACTTGGCGGGGATTTTTTTATATGAGAGAATGAAGAGTGCCAAAGCTGCGTAGCACCTAACTTTCTCACTTACGTGCCATCTGGAATAATATGCGTACCTTTGCATGAATTTTAATTGAAAACAAATGACATTTGAAGAATTAGGGATAAGAGAAGACATACTGAAAGCTATCAGCGAATTAGGTTATGAGCAACCGATGCCCATTCAGGAAAAAGTAATTCCGGTTTTACTCAACAACGAGCACGACGTCGTCGGATTGGCTCAAACCGGAACGGGCAAGACAGCTGCATTCGGGCTTCCGGTACTTCAAAAGACCGACGTTAAGTTGCGACAACCCCAGACGTTGATTCTCTGCCCTACACGTGAGCTTTGCTTACAAATTGCCGACGATTTATTGGAATACTCCAAATATATTAACGATCTGAAGGTGCTTCCTGTGTATGGCGGCTCCAGCATCGAAAGCCAGATTCGTTCCCTTCGTAAAGGCGTACACATCGTCGTTGCCACTCCGGGCCGCTTGCTCGACCTTATGAAACGGGGAACGGTTAAACTGGATGCTATTCGCAACGTAGTCATGGATGAAGCCGACGAGATGCTCAACATGGGCTTCACCGAAAGCATCAACGCTATTCTGGCCGAAGTTCCGAAAGAGAAGAATACACTCCTTTTTTCGGCAACCATGCCTCCCGAGATTGCCCGCATTGCCAAAAACTACATGAACAATCCGCAGGAGATTGTGGTGGGTAATCGTAACGAGAGCACAAACAACGTAAAGCACCGTTTCTATATGGTTCATGCCAAAGATAAATATCTGGCACTGAAACGTATTGCCGATTTTTATCCGAATATTTATGGAATCGTTTTCTGCCGTACTCGTAAAGAGACGCAGGAGATTGCCGATGCGCTGATTCGTGACGGATACAATGCCGACTCGCTTCACGGAGACTTGTCGCAACCGCAACGCGACCTTGTGATGCAGAAATTCCGCATCCGCAACCTCCAGATTCTGGTAGCTACCGATGTGGCTGCACGCGGATTGGACGTGAATGACCTGACACACGTCATCAACTACGGATTGCCGGAGGACAGTGATATATACAATCACCGTAGCGGACGTACCGGCCGTGCCGGTAAAACGGGGATTTCTATCGCCATTATTCATAGCAAAGAGAGAAACCGTCTGCGCGATATTGAACGGAAAATCGGGAAAAAATTTGAAGTGGGGACTGTTCCAACCGGTAAAGCTATTTGCGAAAAGCAGATCATTAACCTGGCCGACAAATTGGAGAAAGTAAAGGTAAACGAGGAAGAGATTGCGGAATTGCTGCCTTCCGTTTTTCGCAAACTCGATTGGCTGACAAAAGAAGATTTGATTAAACGCCTGGTTTCATTGGAATTCAACCGTATGTTCGAATATTACCGCGATGCAACCGAATTGGATATTCCGGACGAAAAAGGGGGAAAACGAGAAAGGGGCGAGCGTGGTGAGAGACGTTCAGGCGGAGCCGGATTTGCCCGTCTGTTTGTCAATTACGGCAAAACCGATGGCGTTTTTCCTGCACACTTCATCGACATCATCAACGAAAATGTTCCTCGCCGGGTGGAAATTGGAAAGATAGATATTCTCCAAAATTTTTCATTTATTGAAGTAGAGGAACAATCGGCCGACATCGTTATCAACTCGCTGAATAAAATCAAGGGTCTTGATCGTAAAATGGTGGTGGAGCGTGCTCAGCCCGAAGGATATCAGGGCGCAAAAAAACGCAAATACCAACACGAGAAAAAAGAGCGTGGCGGTTGGAGAAAGAATCGCTAACGCATTAAAATAAATAACCGCAAGCCGGACATTGATCGTACAGAACAATGTCCGGCTTTTGATTTTTAAAGGTAGCCGATCTTTCACTGCGGTTAATAGAAGTTCCAAAATACCTAAACCGAATTACCTTTACATTCTGACGTTTATCTTTTTCTTCATATCGCTGTAATAGTTTTGTAACACCCGCTAACGACCTTTGCACATGAAAAAGTAACCAACACTAAATTCTTATGAAGAAACAGATTCTCTTGATTGCAGCTTTTGCTGCTGCTTCGTTCTCAACTTTTGCTCAGGAAGAAGAAGCTACTCCACTTGAACAGGTTCAGCAAAAGGTGGAAGTTCACGACGGCGCTATCAACAAGCTGAACGCTTTGAAAATAACAGGCTATATCCAACCTCAGTGGCAATGGGGACAACAGGATGCCGGTCTGAAAGTTGGTGGTGGAAATGTTACCGAAAACGACAACAAATCAGCTTTTAACCGCTTCGGTATTCGTCGTGGACGTATCAAATTTACATACGACGACGGGGGGCTTGCAACAGGAGTATTCCAATTAAATATTGTAGATAAATCAAATGCGACAGGAGTGAGTCAGGCTGTAGTTCAGCTGAAAGAGGCTTATCTGAATGTAAAAGATCCATGGAATGGAACGGTACAATTTCAGGCCGGTATGTTCGACCGTCCTTTCGGTAACGAAATTTCCTACTCTTCCTCTCTGCTGGAGTCGCCCGAACGTTCCAGGATTATTCAGACTTTGTTTCCTGAAGAGGTCGACCTTGGAGGTAAACTGATTTTGCAGGCAGCAAAAACATCACCCTGGAATTTTCTGAAATTTGAAGGTGGCTGGTTTGCCGGCAACGCTATCAATCCCGAAACCAATAACCGTAAAGACTTTATCGGTCACCTTACCGCATCCAAAGTAATCGGATCGACGGCCAAATGGGGTTTGGGTGCATCTTATTACAATGGGGGTGTTTATCAGGGAACAGCCAACGTGTATACCATGGCAGGTAACGGCTTTGTTCTCAACAGTGACCCGAACAACCTCAGTAAATATGCAAAACGTGAATACTTTGGTCTTGACGGACAATTCAGTTTTGAATCGTCGATGGGTATGACACAGCTTCGTGCAGAATATATCTGGGGTACACAACCGGGATCAAACAGCAGCACCGGTAGTCCGAATGCAGCTGCCAATCCTACCACAGACACATATATCCGTAAAATGAGCGGTTGGTATGGTATTCTGGTACAGGATTTAGGACAATCTCCATTCTCTCTGGTGTTGAAATACGACAGCTACGATCCTAATACAAAGGTGAAAGGCGATGAAATCGGAGCTGCAACAACTGTTGCAGGCGCTGTGAAAACAAATAAAGCCGACCTGAGATATAATACATTTGGTATAGGTGGCTTATGGCGCATCAATCCGGCTCTCCGTCTTCAACTCTTTTATGAAAACGTAAAGAACGAAAAATCGGCAAACCTCGCCGCTGCGACACGTAGTTCCGATTTCTCACGCGATCAATTGGACGATACATTTACAGTGCGCCTACAGTTCAAATTCTGATAAATAATCATGAAGCGAAAGAGCTGAAAAGCTTTTTCGCTTTGCGAAACGCTTTTCGATAAAATATTCCCCGGCAATAATATCTTTATGTCGCCGTAACAATTTCGTAACAACCGGATCTTAATTTTGTAGCAGGAAAAGATAGTGCTAATAGCAGGTACAGAAAGGGCAAAAAAGATTTATAGTTTAACAAGGATAATATGGAACTCGTATTACAACAAAATCCGGTAATCACATGGAGATTCGAAGCCAGAAAAAAGCTGGAGGCTCCAAAAAACATAGGAGAATTCATTGTAAGTATTCCGGGTAGTATCGCACTGTTTTTCGATCTTTTCAGTTTTGAAGTTATTTTTCAAATTTCCTGGTTCTTACGAAGAGTAATCTCCGGGCAACTCAACAGACACTTAATAAACGCTTAATAAAAACAATTTTAAGATGAAACGTATTCTTATTTCGTTTGCTCTCGTAGCAATGTTTGCCTCTATGGTAAGTGCACAAAAAGTAAAAGGTTCTGACACCTGTCTTCCTTTAGTACAGAAAGAAGCCGAATCGTACATGAAGAAAGCCGGCACCAAAGTAACAGTTACCGGTGGTGGATCTGGTATCGGTTTTGCAGCCTTGATCGAAGGAACGACTGATCTTGCCATGGCTTCTCGTAGTATCAAATTCGATGAGAAGATGAAAATGCAAAACGGGGGAAAATCTGTCAAAATGGTAGTAATTGCAAAAGATGCCCTTTCGGTTGTGGTTAATCCTTCCAATAAGGTGACAAACCTTACCCGCGAACAACTGGAAGGTATTTTTACCGGTAAAATTACCAACTGGAAACAGGTTGGTGGTGCCGATCTTCCTATCGTTGCTTACTCCCGCGAAACAACTTCGGGTACTTACGAGTTCTTCAAAGAACACGTATTGAAAAATAAAAACTACAAATCTGGAATCCTGAGTATGCCTGCAACCGGAGCTATTATCCAATCGGTAAGCCAGACAAAAGGTGCTATCGGTTATGTCGGAATGGCTTATGCCAACAGTAGTGTAAAAGAAGTTCATGTTTCGTATGACGGCGGCAAAACATATGTTCAACCGACAAAAGCAAATGCAAAAGCCGGTAAATATCCTATAGTTCGTCCGTTGTTCCTCTACTACGAAGCAAAATCGGAAAGCAGAGTGAAACCGTTTATCAATTACATTCTTTCGGCAGAAGGACAGGAAATTGTAGACAAAGTAGGTTATCTGGAAATAAGATAAGAAAACTTGTTGTGTGTGAGTTCGATGTTGTTCTGATCAAGGATTTTAACCTTGGAACAACGTTGGACTCTTTTTATCATCCTGCCATAGGATTCGTTTGTACGACATAAATCTCAAAATTCTATCCGGTGTTTAAGAAAAAAAGAAATCGCTTCGTAGAAACCCTCGTTGAATGGGTCTTTCGTCTCAGTGGAGGAACAACCACTCTGGTCATTCTTTTAATCAGTATTTTTCTTTTCACAGAGGGTTGGGGACTGTTCAAATCTTCCACTGTTGAAAAAGGATATGTGCTTTGCGTAAATCGTTCCAACAAAGTTCAAAACCTGACTCCCAAGCAGGTGAAAGAAATTTTTGATGGCAATATTACCTCCTGGAAACAGGTCGGCGGAGACGATATTCCTATCGAGCCGCTGCGTATGGACGATATTGCTTCTCAATATACAGAAGAAGAAATCGGCGCTAACTTTGAACATTTGCCCCAGAAATTAAGCGAGGCGGTGGCATCAAAGCCGGGCGCTTTGGCATTTTTTCCCGAACAGTTTATCAATATCAACTTTCAGGGTCGCGTGCTTCCAGCCGAAACCATTACGCTGAAAGAATATTTCGGAGGTAAAGAGTGGTTTCCCACAGCCACACCAGCAGCACAATTCGGTGTTCTTCCTCTTATTCTGGGAACGCTTTGGGTGAGTATCGCGGCCATCCTTATTGCGCTTCCGTTCGGCATGGCGGTTGCCATTTATCTGGCTGAAATCGCCAACAACCGCGTACGTAAAATATTAAAACCACTTATCGAACTTTTGGCCGGTATTCC
>CAZFTY010000084.1:0-7755 GCA_964521835.1 uncultured Microbacter sp. | reverse complement strand
AATATCGTTCGGCGTATTCACACCATCGGCAAACAGTCCCGTATCGTCAATTTTTGTATTATTCTGAATATTCAGGGGCGTGATAAATTCATATTTTGCTCCGATATTCAACCCGGCAACATGGTAATTTAGTCCGATAATCGGTGTAACGCCCCACCCGGTTTGGGTACAATCGAGCTGCTTATCGGCAGTAGCCTTGGCATTGGCCGCCATCCCGGCGGCAGCAAAAAAGGTTGTGGCCGGAATCGTCGCTCCCGTCGGATTCAGCAACGGATGCGCAGGGTTCACCTGAATATCGCGCAAGTGCCCCAGATAACCGTTATTGACGATGTTGAGGCGCATTCCGATGGCTCCCGAAAAAGCATCGTTGATTTTATACGAACCATTCAGTTGAAATCCGAAAATAAACTGACGACCTTCCATAAATTCATCAACGGAATAGGCCGATGTAGGAAGCCCCGCTTTTTTCAGCGACAGTGGGAGCATAGAAATCGGAGCTTCAAACGAAGCCAACCCATGATTGAACGTCGCTTTGCCACCACCACCCGAAACAGCAAAAGCGGCTGAAAGAACGTAACGATCTTTTTTGTAGGCAAACTGAAAACTCGGGATAACGGGAGCCGAGGCCTCACCCTTGAACTCTTTGGTTGCACTCCCGCCAAAAGCGGCAAAAGGAGCGAACGTGGAGGTTATTGTACGGGTTTGAAACGCGCTCTGATTGGTCAATGACAGGTGAAAACCGTCGGCCAAATAGGTTAAGCCGGCAGGATTGGTATACGCCGCATCAATTTCGGTTGACGCGTCGCGAGCCGGATTGCGAAGAAAATGAACGCTTTGATTGGTATTCGTCAACAAACCTCCGGCAAACACCGTGCTTGTTGCAGACAGAAGCAACAAGATAAAACAAGATTTTTTTGTTATCATTATTTGCAAATTAAAATGGAGATAGAGTGAGCGATTTACCAACCGGCCTCTATCCGATTAAAAACTCATTAAGTTTAGAACCGACAAAATTACTCATTTTTTTTATAATTGTGCAATTTTCAAATAAACGTAGCACATTACAGCGAAATACGTGCATTATATAATTTCAAATGAAACCGTAATGCACTATAACTGTTACAATTGCAATTATTTTACAAAAAGGAACAATCTGCAAAAGAGAGCAACCGTGCCTATCGAAAAGAGCCGGTTACTGATTAACTTTGCACAAAAAAGAGGATCTGAAAGAAAGAAATGTGCCGCGACTGGCAAAAACATGCTTTCGGAGCTGCAGAAAAGGATCAACAACATGCCGTACAACATACAGGGAGCACCACAACAATTAGGGACCGAACGAATCAAGAAATTACTGATAGAATACTCTGTTCCGGCTATTGTGGCCATGTCGGTGACCTCGCTCTACAATATTATCGACAGCATTTTTATCGGACAGGGAGTCGGTCCAATGGCAATTGCCGGGTTGGCAATCACCTTTCCCTTTATGAATCTCGGGGCGGCATTCGGTTCGTTAGTGGGAGCCGGAGCCTCCACCATGATATCCATCTATCTGGGCAGGCAAAATAAAAACGGAGCTATCCGCATTCTGGGTAATGCAGTTATCATGAATTTATGCATCGGATCACTGTTTGCCATCGTCATGCTGATCTTTCTCGACCCCGTACTGCGCCTCTTCGGAGCCAGCGATCAGACAATTCCATACGCGCGCAGCTTCATGCAGGTAATTTTGTTAGGCAATGTGTTTAACCACATGTTTATCGGCCTCAACAACATGATCCGGTCTTCGGGGTATCCAAAAAAGGCAATGGCAATGTCGCTATTGACCGTGGGCGTAAACCTGACACTTGCCCCTCTGTTCATTTTCGTTTTCCACTGGGGAATCCGGGGTGCAGCTGCGGCTACCGTTACTGCTCAGGCCATCGGGTGCTTTTGGGTAGTGAAACATTTTCTCAATCCGGTTCACTACATCCACTTTCAAAAGGGATTTTTTAAGCTGAAGGCAAAAATAATCGCCGATATTTTCTCCATCGGCATGTCTCCGTTTTTGCTCAACCTCTGTGCCTGTCTGATTGTTATCATCATGAACAAAAGTTTCATGGCATACGGAGGCAACATGGCAGTAGGCGCTTTCGGGATCACCAACCGGATTCTGATGCTGTTTGTAATGATTGTAGTAGGGTTCAACATGGCCATGCAACCCATAGCAGGTTATAATTTCGGGGCCAGGCTATACGACAGAATGATACATGTCTACCGGCTAACGGTGATTGCGGGAATTATCACCACCACCATAGGATTTATCGTTGCCCAACTCTTTTCGCACGCCATTGCCCGCGCATTCACCACCAATCCTCAACTGATCGATATGGCGGCCAATGCGCTACGAATAAACATGATAGTCTTCCCGATTGTCGGTTTTCAGATTGTTACCTCCAACTTATTTCAGTCGATTGGGATGGCAAAAACGGCTATTTTCCTCTCTCTGTTGCGGCAGGTACTTATCCTGATTCCGGCGCTGTTTATTTTGCCGCGCATATTCGGATTGTATGGAATCTGGGCAGCAGCTCCAACCAGCGACCTGATAGCCAGCCTCATCACATTTGTCGTACTTCAGGTACAAATAAAGAAATTCAAACGGAGCCGATAGATCCGGATATCAATCCAGTTTCATGTAATGGTTGACGCAGGCAGGTATCTCTTCGCTCCGGTGGGTAACGTATATCAACGATTTATCAGGTTGTGCGCAATAGCTCTCCACCACCCGACGACACAGTCGCTTTTTTGAGGCATCCAGACCGTGAAACGGCTCGTCCAAAATAAGCAGCTCGGGGTTCTTCACCAACGAGCGGGCAAAGAGTACCAGCCGCTGTTCTCCGGACGATATTTTAAGAAACGACCTGTTTTTCAAATGAATACACTCCAACATTTCGAGCATCTGAGCGGCAAGATCCAACTGTAGATCAGAACACTTACGAAACAACCCCACACTATCGAAAAAACCGGAAGCCACCACCGAGAGGCACGGTACGTTTTCGCGATAATAGAGATGCATTTCGGACGAGGTAAAACCGATCCGGGCTTTTATCTCCCAAATACTTTCGCCGGTACCACGTCGCCGGTCGAACAACGTTAGGTTTTTAGTATATGCCTGAGGATTATCGGCAAAAATATAGCTCAAAAGAGTAGATTTCCCCGATCCGTTGGGACCCAACAACGCCCATTTTTCCCCTCGTTTTATCGTCCAGTTCACCCCGCGGCGTATAATTTGTTTGCCGTACGAAATTTCCACATCTTCCATTTTCACCACTTCACGGCAGATCTCGGAACTCTCCTCCGGAACAGGAAATTTTGTCCAATCGACATGCACGTCAGCTTCGGAGGCGGCGGTTTGCCGGTATCTGTCCCTATATTCTCCGGCTGTAGTAAACGATGCCATTTGACACTGATCCATCTCCAACACTTTTTCGGTACAATCGGGCAGATCGGCTGCCGACGGCACCAAAAACAACAGTTGTATCCCCTGCCTGTTCATCCGCACAAACAGTTCATTCAGCTGCTGTCGCGAAGCCACATCCAATCCGATAAACGGATTATCAAAAATAAGCATCCATGGATTCGATGTCATAATTTTAGCAATCAACAGCTTACGAAGTTCACCACTCGAAAGTTGAATCAGTTTCCGGTCAAGCAACTTGGCAATGTTTAGCGTTTCGATAATCTCTTCCGTCACCGGATTGGCAGACTCCTTGCCAACCAACAAATCCCGCACAAACGGAGAGTCTTCGGCCTCCGTACTGTTAAAACGTTGCTGGTAGTACATCGGTCGGAAATCGACAATCGAGTAGGTAGAATTGAAGCTTACCACTTTAATAAATTCCCATGCATGTACTGCTTTATCGGGATTTTGCTGCTGCAGCTCTTCCATAAAATGGTAGGTTATTTCGCCCTCACCCGCCACATACTGACCTGCAATAAATTCGGCCAGCACAGATTTCCCACTTCCGTTCGGACCTGCAATTGCCCACACTTCACCACTTTGAACTTGCCAATTAAACGGCCTACCGAATGCGATTCCCGGCACGCGCGGAAGGGCATTTTCTATAGAAAAAAAGAGATTCATTCGTATTGTTTTGAGAGTGCAAAGATGCCAAAGAATGATGGGAATAGCAACGCTTTTAAATAAAACATCGGCTTCAAATAAACAAAGTAAGCAATCCCCTTTGAGTATCTTTAACGACTAAAAATTGATTTTGGCATCTTACTATCGTACCTTTACATCGAAAGAGCCCCTCAACGGCAACAAACAGAAGAGAGGCGGAGTTTTTATATTTAAGAATATAAAAACATTTTTTATTCGGTTTTCATGCCGGATACAAAAGGAAATGATGTGTATAGTAACGTGTTTGTCTTACCATTCCGCCCGAACACACAGCAACCATAATAGTTTGAATAAATAGTGTAGCGGATAAGCCTATGAAATAGGTGTAGTTGGTATTTTTCTTACAATTGAAAAGGAGGCGCGTACAAGTGCCTCCTTTTTTACACCCCATTTTTCACCATCAGGTCTGACTACACTTTGCAGAATAAGAGACCGATTATACTGCATAAATATTCACAAAAGGCTATTTTTTTGCATAAAATCACATTATTTCGCATCAAAAATTTTGACATTACGTAAAAAATTCGGACATTTGTACCCGAAAAAAGAATAATCTGTAACGTATTGTCGTGCCAAGATTAAAAAAAGTCATCATTTGACATAGATACAGGACAATAATGCAAAGCCAAATAATAAAAATGGAACAAACAAGAATGAACTATCCGAATTTTCCACAGCCCCAAGGCTTGTATCATCCCGAAAATGAAAAAGACGGATGCGGAGTAGGCTTAGTGGTGAATATCAAAGGCGGCAAGTCGCATGATATTGTCGAAAACGGATTGCAAGTACTGGAGCACATGATGCACCGCGGTGCGGAAGGTGCAGACAACAAGACCGGAGACGGAGCCGGAATTTTAGTGCAGATTCCACATGAATTTATTCTTCTGCAGGGAATTCCTGTTCCGGAAAAAGGCAAGTATGGAACAGGATTATTTTTTCTCCCGAAAAACGCATCCGATCAGGAAACCTTTCTTTCGATAATAAAGAAAGAAATTGAAAAAGAAGGACTTACACTCACTCACATTCGTAATGTACCTGTCGACAGCGAAGTATTGGGTGAAGTTGCCCTGGCTGCCGAACCGGATGTAAAACAGTTGTTCATAACCGGAGGCAACGATCAACTTGCACTGGAACGAAAGCTCTACATTGTAAGAAAGAAAGTCGAGAGAGCTATTCTCGAATCAACCATACAAGACAAAGGGGCATGTTATATTGTCAGCCTTTCTACGCAGAAGATCATCTACAAAGGAATGTTGTCGTCCATTCAGTTGAGAAGTTATTTTCCCGACCTGACGAGCCCCTATTTTACCAGCGCGCTGGCATTGGTACACTCGCGTTTTTCCACCAATACATTCCCTACATGGTCGTTGGCTCAGCCGTTCCGTATGTTGGGACACAATGGCGAGATCAACACCATCCGCGGAAACCGTAGCTGGATGGAGTCGCGCAAAAGCGTATTGCACCCTGAAGTTCTTTGTCCTATGGACGAGCTGGAGCCGCTTATTCAACCGGGCATGAGCGATTCCGCATCGCTTGACAACGCGCTCGAATTTTTCGTCATGAGCGGCATGAGCATTCCTCACGCACTGGCCATGATGGTTCCCGAGAGCTTCAACGATAAAAACCCGATTTCGCCCGAACTGAAAGCGTTTTACGAATACCACAGCATTTTCATGGAACCGTGGGACGGCCCGGCCACCCTGCTGGTTTCCGACGGACGGTATGCCTGCGGTATGCTCGACCGTAACGGATTGCGTCCAACCCGCTATCTCATCACCAAAGACGATGTTATGGTGGTTGCATCCGAAACCGGCGTACTGACCATCGACGCTTCTCAGATTAAGGAAAAAGGACGTTTGCGCCCCGGTAAAATTTTGATGGTGGATACCGAAACCGGCACGGTAAAATACGATGCCGAACTGAAAGAAGAGCTGGCAAACGAACATCCATACAAAACATGGATCGAAAAGAACCGTGTTATTTTGAGCAAACTGTCATCCGGAAGAACGGTAAATCACACTGTAGACAACTATGAAACGATGCTGCGTGTGTTCGGATATAACCGGGAAGACATCGAACGCGTTATTCAACCGCTTGGAGTTGCCGGTATAGAACCGACCGCTTCGATGGGAAATGATATTCCGCTGGCCGTTATGTCGAACCAGCCGCAACGGTTGTTCAACTATTTCCGTCAACAATTTGCGCAGGTAACCAACCCCCCTATCGACCCGATTCGTGAAGAACTGGTTATGTCGACCACCAACTACATCGGATCTATCGGTGGCAATATGCTGAAACCTTCGGCAGAACACTGCAAGGTAGTACGGCTTCCGGTACCGGTATTGACAAATACCGAACTGGATATTCTGTGCAACCTCCAGTACAAAGGATTCACCACCAAACGGCTTCCGATGTTGTTTGATGCTGCTGCCGGTACAAAAGGGATGGAAGAGGCTATCGACAACCTCTGTAAGTCGGCAGAACAGGCCGTTGACGACGGTATCAACTACGTCATTCTGAGCGACCGCGGAGTAACTGCTGAAAAAGCTCCGATTCCATCGCTACTGGCTCTTTCGGCTGTTCATCATTACCTGAACGACAAATGCAAACGCGCTCAAATCGCGCTGATCGTTGAAACGGCAGAAGCTTACGAAACAATGCACATCGCATTGCTGGTTGGCTTCGGAGCAAGCGGCGTGAACCCGTATATGGCATTCGCCGTACTGAACGATTTGGTTACCCGCAAGGAGATCCAGCTCGACTTTGCGACTGCCGAAAAACACCTGCTGAAAGCGATCCACAAAGGTTTGCTGAAAGTGATGTCTAAAATGGGTATTTCGACCATCAAGAGTTACAACGGAGCCAAAATATTCGAGGCTATCGGACTCTCGAATACACTTCTCGAAAAGTACTTCCGTGGAATGTCGTCGAAAATTGAAGGCGCCGACATCGACGATATCACCAAAGACACTTTAGCTGCTCACAAAAAAGGGTTTGAAAGCGATGTGGTCAACGACCTGCTCGACAACTACGGCAACTATGCTTACCGCGTTACCGGCGAACAACACGCATGGAATCCGGAAACCATATCGAAACTTCAACTGGCCACCCGTTTGGGTAGCTACAAGATGTTCAAAGAATACTCCAAATTCGTCAACGAGAAAGAACATCCTATCTTCCTGCGCGACATGATGGAGTTCAAGAAAAATCCGATCGACATTTCGTTGGTCGAACCGGCAAGCGAAATCACCAAACGCTTTGTAACCGGCGCTATGTCGTACGGCTCTATCAGCCGCGAAGCGCACGAAGCGATGGCTATGGCCATGAATAAAGTGGGTGGTAAGAGTAATACCGGTGAAGGTGGTGAAGACCCCGAACGTTACAAACCGAGACCCGACGGCACCTCTACACGTAGTGCCATCAAACAGGTCGCTTCGGGCCGTTTCGGTGTCACAACTCACTATTTGGTTAACGCCGACGAAATTCAGATCAAAATTGCTCAGGGAGCAAAACCGGGAGAAGGTGGTCAGTTACCGGGCTTCAAGGTTGACGAAATGATTGCAAAAACGCGTCACGCAATACCCGGCATCTCGCTG
>CAZFTY010000083.1:0-7765 GCA_964521835.1 uncultured Microbacter sp. | reverse complement strand
ATTCCATCCTGACAAACCAAATGCGGCCATATGAGTATAATGAAGTGAACGTACCACATAGTAATTACCAATATTGGGATAAATGGTCGGATCCATAGGTATTACAAAAATATTTTCCTTAGATGTTTCATTTTTCACTGCAAAATTTGCAGAAAATTCACCTTCAAGCATGTATCCATACTTGGTTATGGAATCACAATAAGCGGCACATGCTTTCCAACAATTCCCATAAGGAGCAAAAGTTGTCGATCCATTAGGAACACCACTATTATCAGTCCAGTCATCATCCGAATAAACTTGTGCTTCTAAGGCCAATTTTGATAACAAGAAGAAAGCAACCGGGCGTGTAACTCGTCCATAATATGCTCCTGATTTTGTACTATTTGCTGTATTGAGATACGGATACGATTCTTGTAATTCCTTTTTCACAAAAGCAAAGACCTCACTACGCTTTGACTGTTGAACATCTGCAATAGTCGTCGTCGAAGATACCACAATAGGCACTCGAGCATACATATCTAAGAGATAGTAGTAAAACATTGCCCTAACAGCCCTCACTTCGGCTTTATAACCAGGCAAGTACTTATTTGAAGGATCTGCCTCAAGCAATGAATTTATTTTATCCAACTTTTGATTACAAATCCCGATAACACGATACAGATAGTTCCAGCTATTCAATACCAGAGCATTACTTACGCCCCATTTATGAGTAAAAACAGCTTGCCATAATCCTCCATCATACCAGTCTCCACCACGTGTAGGCAAAACTGCTTCATCAGAGGTAAAAGTATTTAAATCATAAATACCTCTATCTGTACCTCCTAATCCATTACCGCCTAAGGTTCCTCCAATTTCAGGATAAATACTGGCCACAGTATTTAAATAAATCATATCTGAGCTTTTGTAAGCTTCACTCTCTGACATCTGACTCTTCGGATTTTCTTCCAGAAAATTAGAGCAAGAATTGAATCCTAATGAAGCGAAGAGCAGTGCTATAAATAATATTTTATTTTTCATCTCATTTGTTGATTAAAAGTTAACACTAACACCCATTGAATAAGTCCTGCTTAATGGATAAAAATTCTTATCATCTACCCCTAAATTACTTCCGACTGTTGTACTGTTAATCATTGGTGATAAGCCGGAATAACCTGTAAACGTATAAACATTATTAACTGAAGCCGAAATCCGGATTGAATTCGCCCATTTAATATTCTTCATATTTACATTATATCCCACGTTAATATAAGCCACATTTACATAATCACCTTTTTCCAACCAATAATCGGTCACTACACTTTCTCGAATATTTTTTGCAGCAGCACCCGATAAAACATTATAAGTAGGGAACGTGTTCATGTTGTGATAGGTCAAAGAAGTACCATTAAAAATTTTATGGCCAAAAGCACCATTCAATTGTGTCTGAATATCAAATTGTTTGTATCTAAAACTGATATTTGATCCCATGAGAACTTTAGGCATTGCTTGTCCTGCCACATATCGGTCTTTTCCATCATCCGTTTGTACCGTCGGATTATTATCCAGATTTAGAATATTGTAGTAATATTTACCTGTTCCATCGCTAATCAAACCATTACATTTTGGCAAATAAAATACTCCTAATGGTTGTCCTACGATTTCATAAATCACATTTGTATTACCACCTATAGATCCGGCACCACTTACGCCTCCTAAACTCATATATTGTTTGGCACTCAAACTTTGTCCCATATATGTTCCGCTTAACGAAAGCAATTTATTCTTTTGAAAAGCCAAATTTCCCGATAAAGATAATTCCATGTCTTTATTTTTAACTGGGACAAATGTTGCGCTTATTTCAAGACCATTATTTTCGAGTTCTCCTAAATTCGCCAATAAAGTTGGATAAACAAAAGGAGGAACCGGCACATCATATTTGTACAATAAATTTGTAGTTTTTGATGCATAAAAATCGACAGTCAACTTAATCCTATTATCTAATACTGCAGCATCAATTCCTGCATCAAACATTTTCTTTGTTTCCCATTTCAAATCCGGATTTGCGTTTCTGTTAAACGAATATGTAACTGTACTTGCTCCATTTACAGTCGTAACACCGGAGGGGCTCATTAAAGCCAATGAGTTATAAGGATCTATCGCATCTTGGTTACCAGTAACACCGTAACCGACACGAACTTTCAAATCATTAAACAATTTGAGATTTTTAATGAAAGATTCCTCATTAGCAGCCCAAGCTAAAGATCCCGAAGGAAAGAAGCCCCATTTATTATTTACCCCTAGCTTAGAAGAACCGTCAGTACGAATATTTACAGTAGCAATGTAACGTTTATCAAAAACGTAATTGAAACGCCCCATAAAAGAAGTCAAGCGATAATTATTCAAATACGAATAAATCTCATCTTTATTCCATTTTAATGTTGCGCCGGCACTAAGATTTTCGGCTCCAAAATAATCTGTTCCGAATCCTCTGACCGTAGTTTTGAACCCAGAGCTTTTATATTGCTGCACCTCTGCCAAGCCCAAAATATCAAACCGATGTTTATTAATAGTTTTCTTATAGTTCAAAGTAATATTACCCATCAAATTATCATTTGATGCACTGGCTTTTTGACCCAGTCCGTCACCTTCTCTTATACCCTGTCTTATAGTACGGGGAACGTATAAGGAATTAATTTTGTTATTATACGTATAAGACCCCAAAGCGCTAAGTTTTAATCCGTCAAGGATATCCCAAGACACTTTTGCATGAGCCGTCAGGTATGCGTTATCTTCATAGTCATTGATAGTTAACCGACCAAGAGGATTATCAACTTCGCTGGCATTTGTATCTTCCCACCATGTTCCATCTCCATTTTGGAGCGAAGGAGCTGTTGGATTAAATGAAGCGGCAGAATAAAATGTTTTATGATAATCATTTATATATCGACTATGCTTTTTTGATCCAAACATTCCCATTTCCAAGGAAAGCTTATTGTTAAACATCAATTGTTGAGCATCTAATTTTGCAGTAAAATTGCGCATTTCACTATTTTTCAGAATACCTTGTTGATCAATGACGCCTAAAGATGCCCGATAATTTGCATCAGCTGTACCGGAACCAAACGAAACTTTATGGTTCTGAGTGTATCCTGTGCGTTGCATTGCTTTCATCCAGTTAGTACTTGATCCAGCGTCTACAGCATTTGTATAACCATAATTTTTAATAACCGAACGATACTCATCGGCATTCATCATGTCTACATTCTTGAAGACTGATTCAACGCCGAAAGTTCCATCATATGATAAACTGGTTTTGCGAACTTGAGCTCCTGACATTTTTCCTTTAACCGTAGTCACAACAATAACGCCACTTGCACCACGAGATCCATACTGTGCTGTTTCAGAAGCATCTTTTAGAACCGTAAAACTTTCAATGTCTGATGGAGAAAGAGCATTAAGTAACCCAAGATCACCAAATACACCATCAATAATAACTAAAGGATCATTACCTCCGGATAACGATGTTGTACCACGAACTCGAATTGCAGTTGCTGCTGTAGGGTCTCCACCTGCTTTTTGAATATTGACGCCTGCCACTTTGCCACTTAATGCAGCAAGAGGTTCTGTTACGACACCAGCATTCATACTTTCTCTGCCAACTTTTTGAACAGCACCAGAGATCGTTTTCTGACTACCAGTAGCGTAACCAACAACCATCACTTCTTCCAGCGCTGCAACATCTTCCGAAAGTAAGATAGTTAAAGACTTACGCCCTTGTATTTGAATTGTTTGAGGTTTGTATCCAACGTATTTTACTTCTAAAACAGCATTGGATGAAGCGTTGAGTAAAAAGCTACCGTTTACATCAGTAACCGTTCCTGTTTGGGTGCCTTTTATAATAACATTGGCACCGACAATTGTTTCTCCTGTTTTGGCATCTTTTACAACGCCTTTTACAGAAATTGTTTGAGCGGAAATACTCAGAGCAAAGAGAAGCCCCAGGAGCATTGTCCCTCCTCTACGCAAGGATAGCGTAGACAGAACGTTCAAATTCTTCATGCATAAAAAGATTTATTATTAACACTTGAATTGACTTATCACAAGTACCATCGGTACAGAGATAAATCCGACGACAAAAATAGGTCGGCAACTTTCAATATGTTTTCACAAACGTTTATTTTTGATAATACATCAAAGCAAACGTTTGCATTGCACAAAGAATATACAACAAGGAAGAGAGGGAGTAGATTAACGCAAATCGTTAACACTTACCTTTGGATGTGCCTTTACATCAAACGTAAATGTTTTATTATCAGCAGATATTTTTCGGAAAGACTTTATAACCACACTGGTTTTCGAGCCGTCACGATCAAACAGCTGTATCGATTGCAGAGCATTGGTCTGTTTATTCAGTTTTACAAGAATTCTGAATTCGTTGGCCGATTTGGCAGTCGGAAAAAGATCAATAGCGATCTGATTGGGCGCAACTTTTCCGTCCCGGTTAAAAAGTATCTTAGTGTTCTTCCCACTGTATTGAGATAATACAGATAAGGGATTCATCTGTTTTTGATCTTTGGGAGATATGGCAGAGATCGTCACCTCATTATTTTCGGGAGAGAATACCCACTGCGTTTTGCCATCAAAGTAAGACTCTGTGCCGTTCATACTTACGTTGAACTTATTTCCCATTATCACCAGCGTTCCCGAAAAACCGGATCGTTTTTTACCGGCAGACTCCACCGTAGTCGAAAATACGATTTTAACCGCCGACGACTTCATCATGGCCACCGTTTTCTCTAACGCGGCTCTTGCCAAAGGGTCTTGCTGTGCAAACAAAGGAGCTGCACATAAACTTAAAAGCGTAATAAAAATAAACTTTCTCATTTTTATGTCCAATTTATTTTCAATCAACAAATTATATTTATCCGTCTTGTGAACCAGGCTCGTCACAAGCATTTATTACTCTTTAAATAACGATTCGACAAATTCATCTTTCGAGAATACCTGCAAATCCTCCATACCTTCACCCAAACCAATATAGTGTACCGGGATTTTAAACTGATCCGAGATACCAATTACGACACCGCCTTTTGCGGTACCATCTAATTTGGTGATTGCCAAAGCTGTGACTTCCGTGGCTTTCGTAAATTGACGGGCCTGTTCAAAGGCATTCTGCCCGGTAGAGCCATCAAGTACCAGCAGTACTTCGTGAGGAGCATCAGGCACAATCTTTTGCATCACATTTTTGATTTTGGTCAGCTCATTCATCAGGTTCACCTTATTATGCAAACGTCCCGCCGTATCGATAATAACCACATCGGCACTATTTACCCTGGCAGAACTCAGCGTATCGAAAGCGACCGAAGCAGGATCGGATCCCATCTGCTGCTTGATTACAGGAACTCCTACCCGTTCTCCCCAGATAACCAACTGCTCAACGGCAGCGGCACGAAACGTGTCGGCAGCACCCAGATAGACACTCTTCCCCGCTTTTTTGAACTGATAAGCAAGCTTACCTATTGTTGTGGTTTTTCCAACACCATTTACACCGACCACCATAATCACATACGGCTTTTTATCCAACGGATTGGAAAAATCGAACAAGGTTCCGGTATCATTCTGCGCCAGTAACGCAGCTACCTCCTCTTTCAGAATCACATTCAACTCCGATGTGCCCATATATTTGTCCCGAGCCACACGCTCTTCGATTCGTTTGATAATCCTCAATGTAGTATCAATACCCACATCGGAAGTTACCAACACCTCTTCCAGATTATCGAGCACTTCATCGTCTACTTTCGACTTACCGGCAATAGCCCGCGAAAGTTTTGAGAACACATTAGCCTTGGTCTTTTCAAGTCCTTTGTCTAACGTTTCCTGCTTTTCTTTTGAGAAGAAATTAAAGATCCCCATTATTTTATAATTGATTTACAATTAGTTATATTTTAAGCATTTGAATCACCAAATGTACAAAAAAAGAGAGAGACCTACAACAAAGGCATAGCTTCGTTTGTTTTCATCAAATCAAATATATTTTATGCTTCATTTTAATAATATTCATACATATTTAATTTGTTATTATTTATTATATTTGCGTCATTTCCCTGTTGATAACTTGTTAGTATCGACAAAACACACGATATTTGCATTCCAAAATCTAAAGAGGGTATTGTTGTAGGAATACCCCGGCAATATCAATAAAATAATCACCATTAGCGTATGCGTGTAAGAACAATCAACATGTGGTTAATCGCATGTTTATCAATCCCGTTCTTTTCAAATTGCTGTATAGCTCCGAAAGTTTACTGTGGAAACAAAGTGTCGGACTCAGAAATGTTTCAGGTATCGGGACAAAAAGAATTTGTGAATATTAACGGGAAAAATTATCTCGAAGCGGCATTATTAGTCAGAATCGACACTCAAGCCGTGGGTAGTTACCAAAAAGGATGGCCAAAATATGCCAAAGCCAAGGCCGGAGAGAGAACCATTGAAATCCGCCACTACAGAGGCTGGGATGCGATGAGTAACAGACCGACCATCGGCATCGCCACGAACAACGGAAACATAACTCCCGATTATTACAAGCATTATCTTTTACATTTTACGGCAGACAAAGGAAAGAAATATCTGATCGCGTTCCGGTCAGAAACCGCCAATGCCAATATTCCGGAGATTTCCGTACTTGATGCAACAACCAAAAAACCGGTAAATTATCAGGTTGAGTTAGCTAATCAGAATGAATTAACCAGCCGATAACAAACGTAACATATTTTTCGGGCCGACTCTTCAATTATTGCTGAGTCGGCCTTTTTCATATCCGCACCAACCCAGCATTCAATACCCTTCTCACAAAAAAAAGAACGCCCCGGTTTACCGAAGCGTTCATATAATCACCGTATCAAACAGTTTTATTCATTACCTTTTGCATCGTTGTGTACCGAAAGCACCGAGCGACCGGAAGGATCGGCATTATTTTTGAAACTCTCGTCCCACTCCAATGCTATCGGGGTGCTACATGCCACCGACGGATCGGATGGTACTGTCGACGCAGCCGAATCGGAGGGGAAATGTTCCGTAAAAATAGAACGATAGAGATACTCTTCTTTTGTTTTCGGCGGATTGATCGGAAAACGGAATTTGGCATTCGCAAGCTCCTGATCGGAAATTTTTTCATTCGCACGAGCCTTGAGCGTATCGATCCAGCTATAACCTACCCCATCGGAGAACTGCTCTTTCTGACGCCATGTCACCGATTCCGGCAAATAATCTTCAAAGGCTTTCCGTAAAACCCATTTTTCCATATTATGTTCGGGGGTAACCATTTTATCTTTGGGATTCAACCGCATGGCGACATCCATAAACTCCTTATCGAGGAATGGCACACGACCCTCCACACCCCAGGCAGCCAACGATTTATTCGCACGAAGACAGTCGTAAAGATGGAGTTTATCAAGCTTTCGCACCGTCTCTTCGTGGAATTCTTTTGCATTGGGCGCTTTATGAAAATAGAGATAACCACCGAAAATTTCGTCGGCACCCTCTCCGGAAAGAACCATTTTTACGCCCATCGATTTAATGACACGAGCCATCAGGTACATGGGAGTAGAAGCACGCACGGTAGTCACATCATATGTTTCAAGGTGATAAATCACATCGCTTACCGCATCAAGACCTTCTTCGATAGTAAAATGAATCTCGTGATGCACCGAACCGATATAATCGGCTACTTTACGGGCTGCAACCAGGTCGGGAGAACCTTCCAGACCTACGGCAAACGAGTGTAGCT
>CAZFTY010000082.1:0-7773 GCA_964521835.1 uncultured Microbacter sp. | reverse complement strand
CACCGCTGATTTGCATTGGAGCTGTGTTTGAACTTCCGATTCTGGTTTATCTCCTTTCTCGGTTCGGCATCCTGAAACGGGAATTTATGCGTAAATATCGCCGACATGCCGTAGTCGTCATTGCCATTCTCGCCGGCATCATCACACCCGCCGACCCATTCTCCATGATAGCCGTATGCATTCCGTTAGTTCTGCTCTACGAAGCAAGCATCTACGTATGTAAAAAATAACGGAAAGGGACCACTATGCTTTTGCCCGACGACACCCTCATTGCTTTTATTGAGCAACATGCCAACGACGACACCCACCGTTTGCTGCTCAGCGCGGCGCGTTATCCCGGTATCGACATGGAGTTTGCCGTGCGACAAATCGAGGGACGACGCAAGGCGGTAGAGAAGTTTCCTTCATTGCTTGGCAACGACCAGTTTATCTATCCGGTAAAACTGTCGATGGAGCAGTGCTCGTCCGAACCGACCGCGTTGTACAAAGCCGCGTTGGTTGAGGGCCTTTCGGTTATCGATCTGACAGGAGGGCTGGGTATCGATGCCATTTTCATGTCGAAACGAAGTCGCACTTACTGCTATATTGAACGCAATAAGGAGCTTGCCGAAGCCGCAGTTCACAACTTCGCTGCCTGCAAAACAACAGTGGAATCGCATTGCGCCGAGGGACTCGGTTTTTTACAAAGCAGCGACCGGCAATTCGACTGCATCTACCTCGATCCGGCACGACGCGACGACAATAAAAACAAAGTGGTTCTGTTGAGCGCTTGCGAACCGGATGTACCGGCAAACCTGAATATGTTGTGGCAACACACGAAGAAAATTTTGGTGAAAGCTTCGCCGATGCTCGACATCACACAGGCGGTGCGCGAACTCGGATGCGTGGAACGTGTGCACGTGGTGGCTGTGAAGAATGAATGCAAAGAGCTACTGTTTGAGTGCAGACCCGATGCGGTGGAATATTCCATCGTCAGCGTCAATCTGCAAAGCGACAACGACCAACCCTTCCGTTTCACCCCGCAGGAAGAGACAGAAGCCGCACCGGTTTACACAAACCGTTTAGCCGCTTATCTTTACGAACCGAATGCCGCCATGCTGAAAGCCGGCGCTTTCCGACTGATCGGAAAGCGGTTCGGATTACAAAAACTACACCCCGACTCCCATCTGTACACATCCGATACCTTACACGACGGCTTCCCCGGAAAGATTTTTCAGATTATCACTGCCGGAGCATTGAACAAACAGAGCGTAAAAGAGGCACTGCCGGCAGGAAAAGCCAATGTTGTCGTTCGTAATTTTCCGGCGCGCCCCGAAGAGATCCGCAAAAAATTCAGCCTGCGAGACGGCGGCGAGAACTTCCTGTTTGCCACTACTTTATCCGACGGACAAAAAAAGGGCATTATTTGCCGCAAAGTATAAAGCTCTCAAATTTTCTCTGTTTAATTCACAGAAACGATGTTTTTTTTAAGCAAAAAATATCGTATCATTGTGCAACTATTTAAAAAGGATCAATCCGCTTTTTTTCAAAAATAAACTGGAGGATGGTTCCTTTTCATCTATCTGAATACAAGCGATATAAATAAAATATTAAGGTAATGAAGACAATTGATGTTCCCTATGTAAGCCGTTTGGATAATACCTCTGTTGAAGCAGCAAGCGACATCCTCGAGGAAGAGGGTAACGGAGGAAGTCTGGAGAGTGTGAATTGGCCTGACCGGTTTCCTTATAAACCGCTTACCTCATTTCGCATTGCCCGCTCAACTACCGCGATAGTAATTAAGTACGTGGTTAATGGCAATGTACTGTGCGCCGTCTACAGCAAAGACATGGATCCGGTATGGAAAGACAGTTGTGTGGAATTTTTCTGCCAGCGAACCGATCAAAACGGGTATATGAACTTCGAGTTCAACTGCATCGGGGCTTGTTATGCCGCTGTACATACCTCCCGTAAGGATGCCGTATCGCGCACACCCGACGAATTGAAGCAGATTTTGCGTTATCCTTCGATCGGGACCAAGGCGTTTCAGGAGTTGGAAGGCAATTTCGAATGGGAACTGACCGTTGCCATTCCATTCAACCTATTGGGAATCGATGGGCAGCATCTGCCCGAAAAAATCATGGGTAACTTCTACAAATGTGCCGACGATACCGCTTTTCAGCACTACCTGAGCTGGAATCCCATCCTGACACCCAACCCCGACTTTCATCGCCCGGAGTTTTTTGGCGAGTTACGATTCGTGTAATTAAAGAAAAGTAGCCGGTAATCTTTTCCTCTCTATGTAATTGTGATACACCTATTTGTGAACTCAACTTATTTTACCATAAAGAAGAACTGGATTAATTTCATTAGCGATAAGCTTACTTATTGGAATGATGGTATTTATTCAAACAAACGCGATCCGAATATTTTAATTCCTAAAGCAAGCCCAGGTATTGGTTGGACTATAAATTTCGGGAACCCCAAAGCAGTTAAATTACTTATTGCAATGACAGTAATAATAATTGCCTTGATTATTATTGTAGGTTTGACCTCTTAAATCGGCATTTTCGTACAATCACATCATGCGACTATGTCGGTACATAAACACTCAATTTCCCTTTTGTTGCATTAACAACGATATAAAGTAAGAATTATATAACACAGGCACCCCCCGAATTCAAAGAGGTGATTCGGAGGTGTTTTCTCGTAATACTTTAGAATAGAGCAACAGAAAAACGTATCTCGTCAAGGGGGCAGCGACTTCCAAGTCGCTGAAATTTTATTATGCGAGTCGGAGCTCGCATCACCTACCCGCGCATCACCCCATTTCAGTGGATATTTTACAAATTCTTTCGCCAGTAGTACATGGGGAGATCGGCCTCCTGAAAATCGAGGCTGACGTAGAGAGTTTGCGCCTTCACATTGTCGTGACGCACTTCGAGGGTTATGCGACTGCATCCTTCTTCGCGGGCACGAACTTCAATGGCCTCCATCAGTTTGCGACCAATGCCTAATCCGCGGAATTCGGGAAGCACAATCAGATCGTGAATATTCACCATCGGACGTACCGTAAATGTGGAAAAATTTTTGAAGGCCACCAGCATTCCAACCGGACGTTCGCCGGCCAGCGCCAGCAAAACGATGGCGGTAGGATGATTGTTCAGTCCGTCGACCAACCGCAGTTGCTGCAATTTATTGAGAGGCATTCCTCCGCCCATCTGGTCGCCAATGTACGCATCAAGCAGATAACAAATGCCATTGAGATGTTCGGGATTGCTGAAATCGCAATCTTCTATTTCAATATCAGTTATTGTCGTCATCGGAAAGATGTTTATAGTTTTGAACATCGATTTGATACTTCTGAATGCGCAAGCCCATAATTCGCTCGGTAATACCCAACGTTTGAGCCGCCTTCGCACTGTTACCTCGGGTGGCTATCAGGGTATCCAGAATCATCTGCTTCTCTACCTTTTCGAGTACATTGTTGAGCGTTCCCTTGCTGGAAGTGCCCGAAGAGGTGGCCGTCTGCAACGTGGGAGGCAGGTTGTAGGAGCGTATCACGTTGTCGGAACTGAGCACCATAGCACGTTCTATGACATTCTCCAGTTCGCGGATATTGCCCGGCCAGTGATACATCATCAACAGATCAAGCGCTCCGCTGGTAATGCGCTTCACGGCAGTGCCGTTAATGCGGTTCAGTTTATCGATAAAATGGTCGACCAGAATGGGAATATCGGCACGACGTTCGCGAAGAGACGGCACATAGATCGGGAACACATTGATGCGATAGTAAAAATCTTCCCGGAAGGTATTCTCTTTAATCATCTCTTCAAGGTTGCGGTTGGTCGCGGTAATTACCCTCACATTAATGTCCAGTGTTTTGGTGCCCCCCACCCGTTCAAACTGCCGTTGCTGCAATACCCGCAACAATTTCACCTGAATAGACTGAGGCACATCGCCGATCTCGTCCAGAAAAATAGTTCCGCCATCGGCCATCTCAAAACGGCCTGCATGTTGCGTATTAGCCCCTGTAAACGAACCCTTCTCATGTCCGAACAGTTCGCTTTCGATCAATGTTTCGGGCAATGCAGAACAGTTCACCTTGATAAACGGACCGTTTTTACGGGCACTGGCACGATGTATTGCTTCTGCAATCAACTCTTTGCCCACTCCGCTCTCGCCGCGAATCATCACGGTAGTATTTATCGGAGCCACCTTCTCTATCAACCCGTAAAGGTCGTTCATCATCGATGAGTTTCCGACGATATTGTCGGGCCGGTGAGCCAGCGGCGACTCTTTGAGCCGGCGGTTTTCGGCACGGAGTTGCTCCATCTCCTCAATCTGCTTCTGACGGAGCGCCACATTCTTGCCGATCAGCAAGCCCACCAGATTCATAAACTTCAGTTCGGGCGAAAAATCGGTAACACGGGAGTAATATTTGTGAATGCTTAAAGTACCCGTAATCTCATCTTCGGAAATAATGGGAATGCAAAGGAATGCCGTATTGTGCACCAAATCGGTGGCAATTCCGGTTTTATTCAAAAAATGAGGATCTTTGGAAACGTCGGCAATAATCTTCGCTTTTTTAGTACGCACTACCTCTCCGATAACGCCCTCTCCTATTTTATAAACGCCCCGGTGCTTCTCCTCATCGGTGAGCCCGTATGCCGCACTGATTTCGATAGTAGCTACATTGCGGTTAATAATGGTAATCATGCTATACTGGGCGTTCAGGAACTTACACAAATTCGCCAACACCAATTCCAGATCCTTGTTGATATTCTGGCTCTTACTAATGATGTCGCTGATTGTAAACAGAAAAGTCAGGTCGGACTCTGCAAAACAGTTCCGCTTCGTGCGTTCGCAAAACATAATCTGATCGTTTTATCGTTTGAACTAATGCCCAATGCAAAGATAGTAAATTTTGCCATTATGACATACTAAAAGCGCAAAATACTATCTTTTTATCATAAATATTAGATTATGTCTTTCATAATTACAGTTTTCAACTGCAATAAAAATCATTCTGCACAAAACATCATTTACAACAAATTTCATAGTAAACCGTAAGCAGTTCGTTTACAGAAAGGTTACGTTTCAGACGGATGGATAGTTGGTGAATTTTGTTGACAACGCTCTCCAGATCGGCATTGTCGAGCGAAAGGTTCCGCTGGGAAAAGAAATGAAGGACTGCCGTTTTGCCCGAATGCTTACCAAAAACGTTATGAGCGCTTTCACGGCCCACCAGTTTTCCGTCGAAAGGCTGGAAAGCCTGCACATCGTGCAACGTTCCCTGCGCATGAATGCCCGACTCGTGTGCAAAGACCATGCTACCGGTAATGGCCTTTCCTGCCGGGATGGGGCGCCCCGAACATCCGGCAACAAAATGACACAGGGAGCTTAATTTTTCAGGATGAAACTTTGTCTGGCCAAAGAGGGTTACAAGAGAGATTATCACCTCTTCCAGCGGAGAATTGCCGGCCCGTTCACCCAACCCGTTGACCGTTACACTCAGATTTTCGGCACCCGCCTGCCAGGCGGTAACAGCGTTAGCAGTGGCCATGCCCAAATCATTATGCCCATGAAAATCGATTTCCAGCAAAGGAAACAGAGTTTTCACATCGCGAATCAGCGAATAGAGAGATAGCGGAGTAAACAACCCCACGGTATCGGCAATGCGCACCCGTTTTACTCCGGCATTTTGTATCAGTTCGAAATAGGAAAAAAGTCGCGACCGATCGGTTCTACTGGCATCCTGTGCCCCGACGCTGACATACGGAAAATAGCGATGTGCATGTTCTACCAAAGCCGGTAGCGCATCGCGAACCCATGCCCAATCTCTACCAATGACTTTCAGTTGAATATCGGACAGAGGAAAGGCCATATGAATCCCTTCGGCACCAGTGCGGGCAGCCATCTCGATATCCTGTTCGAGCGCTCTGCTCCAGACGGATATCCGACATTTCGGTTTGGTCAGGACAATAGCCCGAATAGTTTCAACCTCATCCGCTCCCATGGCAGGCGTACCAGCCTCAATCTCATCCACACCCACCGCGTCGAGCAGACGCGCCACCCTGAGTTTTTCCTCTCTGGAAAAGGCGACCCCGGGAGCCTGTTCGCCATCGCGTAACGTAGAGTCTATCAGGCGGGGAGCAAAAGAAGGTGAGATGAAATCCATGTTAGTTATTTACTATTTTATCATTTACTATTTACCATTTTGAATAGGCTAAGTCAGATTTCAATGGTAAATGGTAAATATTAAAATTGTCAATTGAAATCACGCAATCAGGTATTCTTCCACGGCTTTGCCTTCTTCCAAAGCGTCCAATACCTCATCTATTTTATCTTCGTTCATACCACCATACCAGTAGTTATTCGGCTGGATAACCACGATAGGGCCCTGACTGCAAACACTGAGGCAGGCTGTGGTGGTTACTACCGCATCGAGTCCGCGGTCGGAGCATCCTTCGCTGATCATTTGCACAAAAGATGTAGCTCCCTGTTTGTTGCAATACCCCTGGGCATCGCCGGCAACCCGGTACGAGTTGCACACCATAATCATGTAATCAGGCTTTTTCATACGAAAAAATATTAAAAAGTTTCAAGTTCAAAATTCCATGTTCCAAACACCAATTCTCACGAAACGAATTCAAGATGCGAAAACGTGCTAATTTCAGATTCAATTGGCATATTGGCACATTTTAGCTTCGCTGATCTTCGATTCAAATTAGCACATTATGTTCATCATCCGCAACCCATCGCGTTACCACGACAACCCTCACCACACCCTTTGAATTCGGATTTACAAAGCGTTTTCAGCGGGATATTTTGATAAACGGCATCCAGACCGGTATCGATCAATCCATTCATCTGAATCACTTTAATCCCGTTCTCCTGCATGATGCGCATCGGAGTTTCGCCTACACCACCCACCAAAACAGCCTGACAGTCGATCAGGGTTTTATTGGCCAGCATTTGCCAGCGTTCGGCACCACCACCCTGCGGCGGAGCATTGCGGGTCTCCACAAAGTGATAACCGTTGCGGGTCTGTTCGAAGATGTAAAACTTCATGGCTTCACCCATATGCAGGTTGACCAGAAGCCCCTCCTGCGTGGCCACGCCCACCCGGGTACGCCCTTCACCACGATTAACCACCATGGTCGAAAACTGGCCGATCATCTCCATAGCTTCGCTGCTATCCTGGCCCAACAATCCGGCGGCATCGGCGCGACAGCGGGCACAGTGAGCCATCGGATGAATATATTTTGCGATCTTTGCCCGAAGCTCTTTCATAGCCACTTTCGAAGGCTCTTCGATATACTCAAATATGGTATTCTCCGTTGGATAAACTGGGATACAGTTCATGGTATCGGCACCCAGTTCGGCCACTTTTTGTGCCAACGCCTCAATCTCGTTGTCGTTAATACCGGGACACATCACCGTATTGATCTTTACCGTAATTCCTTTTGCCTTCAGCAGCGGAATACATTTCAACTGTTGTTCGAGCAAAATTTCCGCACCCTCTTTTCCACGATAAACACGACGCTGATAACGCACCCAGGTATAAATTTTCGCCAGCGTATCCACATTCAGCGAGTTGATTGTCAATGTCACGTGGGTTACTCCCAGTTCCGCTATTTTATCGATATGCGGTGCCAACTCAAGCCCATTGGTCGAAAGGCAAAAGATAATGTCGGGAAATTCATTTTTGAGAATTTCGAGTGTGGTCAGTGTTTCTAACGGATTAGCAAACGGATCGCCGGGACCGGCAATGCCAACCACACTGATATT
>CAZFTY010000081.1:0-7910 GCA_964521835.1 uncultured Microbacter sp. | reverse complement strand
GGTTCGTTGTGCCCCATTGAGCTGATGCGCGAAGTAAGCGAAAAGATGTACCTCCAAATTACCAGCGTTTACGGTCTCACCGAAACATCACCCGGCATGACCCAAACCCGTATCGACGATCCGTTTGAGGTTCGTTGCACCACTGTTGGTAGCGACTTCCCGTTTGTAGAGGTAGAGGTAATCGACCCCGAAACAGGAGAGATATGCCCCGTCGGCGTTCAGGGCGAGATGTGTTGCCGCGGATTCAACGTTATGAAAGGCTATTACAAAAACGAAGCAGCCACCGCTGAGGTAATCGATAAAAACGGATATCTTCACTCCGGCGATTTGGGTGTGAAAGATGAAAATGGCAACTACCGCATTACCGGACGTATTAAGGATATGATTATTCGTGGAGGTGAAAATATTTACCCGAGAGAGATAGAAGAGTATCTTTACAAGCTTCCGCAAATCAAAGATGTGCAGGTAGCCGGTATTCCTTCCGAAAAATACGGTGAACAGGTTGGCGCTTTTATCATTCTGAAAGAGGGTCAGACGTTGCTCGAAGAGGATATCCGCGATTTTTGCAAGGGACAGATTTCGCGCTTCAAAATCCCGAAATACATTTTCTTCATCAACGAATTCCCCATGACCGGCAGTGGCAAAATACAAAAATACAAGCTCAAAGAGATCGGACTGCAACTGCTGCAGGAGCAAAATATCGAAGTCGTATAACAACAAAAAGGGCATCCGTTCATATGAATTGATGCCCTTTCTGTTATATTGAAAACCGGTCGTTTAGTTACCCATTTCCGACAAGAATTTGATACGCACCAGCCGAACTTCCTCTTCCGTAAAATCATCTTCACCAAGTTCTTTCAAAGCTGCCGTAATATCGTCGGTTTCTGCTTCGCGGAAATAGTCTTCTATCATGCCGATATGATCTTCATCCATAATCTCTCCCAGAAAATAGTCGATATTGATTTTCGTTCCGGAATAGACTATCGCCTCCACCTCATCAAGAAGTTCGGTAAAATCAAGGCCTTTCGATTCGGCCAGATCATCCAGAGCCACCTTACGATCTATTGCCTGAATTACAGACACTTTCAGTTTAGACTTATTGGCCACCGAACGCACACGTAAATCTTCCGGGCGCACGATCTCATTCTCCACAACATGTTTTTTGATAAGAGTAACAAACTCTTCTCCATAACGTTTTGCCTTTCCGGCACCCACGCCGGGTACATTCTGCAACTCATCAATCGATACAGGATAGGTAGTGGCCATGGCCTCAATGGAGGGATCCTGAAAAATAACGAATGGCGGCAACTCCAGTTGTTTCGACATCTTTTTCCGAAGGTCGATCAACATGGCATACAGTGCCGGATCGACAGCACTTGTACCGGTACCTTTTAATGGCGTTTCCTCTTCATCGTCGTCAAAATCATTGTTTTTTACAACCATGAACGATGCAGGCTTAGCCAAATATTTTTTACCCTTGGTTGTTATCTTCAATAAGCCGTAATTTTCTATATCTTTTTCGACCAATCCGGCCAACATAGCCTGCCGGATAATAGCCTGCAGGAAGGTATCCTCCTCTTCTTGTGCCGTACCGAACTGTTCAAGTTCGTCGTGTCCGTACGATTTGATATCTTCCGTCTCGACACCTTTCAGTACGTTAACAACGTATTCGGCCTTGAATTTCTCCTTCAGTGCGCAAATAGTTTCTAAGATTAACACTAACAATTCCTGAACTTCCACCTCTTTTTTAGGATGGCTGCAATTGTCACAACTTCCACAATTCTCCTCCATATACTCTTCTCCAAAATAATGCAACAAAATTTTTCTTCTACACACTGATGTCTCTGCATAAGCCGCCGTTTCAAACAACAATTGCCGGCCTATCTCCTGCTCTGCGATGGGTTTTCCCTGCATGAATTTCTCCATTTTCTGCAAATCCTTGACCGCATAAAATGCGATACACACCCCTTCCCCACCGTCGCGCCCGGCACGTCCGGTCTCCTGATAATACCCCTCGAGACTCTTGGGCATTTCATAATGAATAACAAACCTTACATCCGACTTGTCGATCCCCATGCCGAAGGCAATTGTTGCCACAATAACCTGTGCCTTTTCCATCAGAAACTTATCCTGATTATCGGCACGCGTGGTTGCATCCATACCGGCATGATATGGCAAAGCAGCAATTCCGTTCACCTGTAAAGTACCCGCCAGCTCTTCCACTTTCTTGCGGCTCAGGCAATAGATAATCCCCGATTTTTTCGGATGAGATTTAATATATTTGATGATCTCTTTATCTATGTCATGCGTCTTGGGACGTATTTCATAATAAAGATTGGGCCTGTTGAATGACGATTTATAAACCGTAGCATCCGGCATTGCCAAATTTTTTAGAATATCATGTTGTACCTTAGGCGTGGCACTCGCAGTAAGCGCTATCAGAGGAGCTCTTCCTATTTCGTTCACAAGCGGACGAATCCGTCTGTATTCGGGACGAAAGTCATGGCCCCACTCGGAGATACAATGTGCTTCATCAACAGCGTAGAACGAGATCTCCAACTGTTTCAAAAACTCGATATTTTCTTCTTTTGTAAGTGACTCCGGAGCTACGTAAAGCAACTTGGTTTTGCCACTGAGAATATCCGATTTACCTCATCAATAGCAGCTTTATTGAGCGAAGAATTCAAAAAATGAGCCACTCCGTCTTCCATACTAAAACTGCGCATGGCATCCACCTGATTCTTCATTAAAGCAATAAGCGGAGAGATAATGATTGCCGTTCCCGGCATCATCAGTGCCGGAAGCTGATAACAAAGAGACTTTCCTCCCCCCGTAGGCATCAACACGAATGTATCCTTTTTTGCAAGCACATTAAAGATAATCTCTTCCTGATTGCCCTTAAAGACATCGAAGCCAAAATAGGTTTTTAATTGTTCTGCCAGTTCTGAATGCTTATTAGCCATACATGTTTAGATCAAGGGTTTGTTTGTCAGGATAAAGATAAAACAATTTTCCAAATATTTCAATTTATGCAATCGGACAATTTTCGCAACAGGCTAACCCCGATCAAATTTAATGAACACAAAATAAATCTGAAACTTAATCGAATAATATAATTACTTTCTTTTTAATGGTACCTCTCTCAATTTTCAAAAAAACGACCGATCTGCTCTTTCAACGAATCGGTAATACTTCTATCTCAATAAAACGCCTCCGTTTATGGAGGTTTCTTTCGTAGAACAAATTTATAAACAAGTTACCCAAACCCCCTAATATTTTGAGAAAAAAATCTCATAAAAACCCAAAAGTTTTGCATTGGTATCGCAAAACAAATCAAAACACTAATATACAAACGATTACACGCACTAAAATTTTACCAGAGCACAAAAAAATGGTGCACGAACGTGATGAATCGTCATGTTCGTACACCATTTTTCTGTAAAAAGCAAAGTTTCAGTATTGCAATAATCCGATCAGGCAGAAATTCTATCCGATTTCTCCATCTTTTCTTTCGCAAAATCAAACGTTATAACCAGTTCTTTCTGATTTCCCGACGGAACTTCGTACATAGCATCCATCATGATTGTTTCTGCGATGGATCGCAATCCACGAGCACCCAGTTTGAACTCGATCGCTTTGTCGACAATATAATCCAACGCAGCATCTTCAAACGTAAGAGCCACATCATCCATGGCAAAGAGCTTGACATATTGCTTGATAATGGAATTTTTGGGTTCGGTAAGAATTCGTCGCAACGAGGTTCTCTCCAACGGGTTCAGATAGGTCAGGACCGGCAAACGACCGATAATTTCAGGTATCAACCCGAATGCCTTCAAATCCTGAGGAGCAATATATTGCAAAAAATTGTTTCTATCTATTTCATGTGATGCCTTAGTGGCACCATATCCTACCACATGCGTATTGAGTCGTTGGGCGATTTTCTTTTCTATTCCGTCGAAAGCTCCACCACAGACAAACAAAATATTCTGGGTATTTACAGCTATCATACGTTGCTCCGGATGCTTACGTCCACCCTGAGGCGGCACATTCACCACAGAGCCCTCAAGCAACTTGAGCAGACAGTGCTGTACGCCTTCGCCACTCACGTCGCGGGTGATGGAAGGGTTATCGCTTTTACGCGCAATTTTATCTATTTCATCAATAAACACAATGCCCCGTTCGGCAGCCTTCACATCATAATCGGCTACCTGCAGCAGACGGGTCAGGATACTTTCAATATCTTCGCCCACATACCCGGCTTCGGTGAAAACCGTGGCATCGACAATCGTAAACGGAACGTGCAACTGGCGGGCAATGGTGCGGGCCAGCAAAGTTTTGCCGGTGCCGGTCGGGCCTACCATAATGATATTGGATTTTTCAATCTCCACATCATCGCCATGATCCCGTTGCGTAAGCCTTTTGTAATGGTTATAAACCGCCACGGACAAAAATTTCTTCGCCTCATCCTGTCCGATTACGTATTGATCGAGAAATTGTTTAATCTCTATCGGTTTGGGAGGAGCCCCATTTTTGAACTTGATATCTTCCGAGTCCGTTTTTTTGGAGAACTCCTGCACAATATCGTAAGCCATCTCAACACATTGCGAACAAATCGCACCGTCGACACCCGTAATCAAAGCGCCTACTTCCGATTCCGGCCTACCACACATTGAGCAGCATCTGCCTGTCGTATTTTTTTTTGCCATAAATTACACTTTATTTCTTTTCGCGGAAAAGCACCTCGTCAACCATACCATACTCTTTGGCTTCGGGTGCCGTCATCCAGTAATCACGATCCGAATCTTTCTCGATGCGGTCATACTCATTTCCCGAATGATCGGCAATAATAGTGTACAACTCTTTCTTCAGTTTCTGAATTTCGCGTGCTGTAATCTCTATATCGGATGCCTGACCTTGCGCACCTCCCATCGGCTGATGAATCATCACCCGCGAGTGTTTCAAAGCCGAGCGTTTCCCTTCGCTACCGGCAACCAGCAATACGGCGGCCATCGAAGCGGCCATTCCGGTACAAATAGTTGCCACTTTGCTGCTGATAAACTGCATCGTGTCATAGATACCCAGACCGGCATAAACCGAGCCACCAGGGCTGTTGATATAGATGGATATATCTTTACCCGGATCGGCGGAATCGAGATACAACAACTGCGCCTGAATTACATTAGCCACATAATCGTCGATGGGCATTCCCAGAAAAATAATACGATCCATCATCAAACGCGAAAAAACATCCATCTGAGTGACATTCAGCTGACGTTCTTCCAAAATTGACGGTGAGATATAGTTATCGGTAATCCGCGAATATTGATCCAGCGACAGACCATTCATTCCCAGATGCTTGGTTGCATAATTTCTAAAGTCGTTCATAAAATTATTCTGTTTGTGAAACACGGCAAACTTTACCTGCTACAGCCGTCATTTCTATTGTTAATTATGAGAATAGCAAAGATAGTGTTATTTCGAGGCAATTACAAGAATACAAAATTGCGCAAAACCACACAATCCTGTCTTATTCAAACATCCTTTTAAAATTTTCAAAAAAAGATTTCGAGGTTGATCCGTTGGGCTTCACGTTAGGCGATTCGCTCAATTTCTCAACCATTTTCTGCTCCTCTCTGGTTAATTGTTCTGGAATATAAACGCCCACATGTACCAGCAAATCGCCATGTCCGTAACGATTTACGTTTGGCAATCCCTTACCGCGCAGCCTCAATACCTCTCCGGGTTGGGTACCGGCATCGATTTTCACTTTCACACGTCCGTCGACGGTAGGCACCTCAACCGTTCCTCCGAGGATGGCCGTGGTTACCGGCAACAGCAAATTGTAAACCAAATCGTTTTCATCACGAATCAGTTCTGGATGTTCTTCCTCTTCAATCAGTACCAACAGGTCGCCAGTAATACCTCCCCGGCGTGCGGCATTTCCTTTTCCGCTTACCGACAATTGCATTCCCTCGCCTACTCCGGCCGGGATATTGATACTGATAACCTCTTCCTGACGAATAACTCCTTCTCCGTTACAGTGCGGACATTTTTTGGTAATTGTTTTTCCATCTCCGTTACACGACGGACAAACCGATTGCGTTTGCATGGCACCCAGGATAGTCTGCTGCACACGGGTTACGTGGCCGGTTCCATGACAAGTCGAACAGGTTGAAACCGCGCTCGGATCGGAAGCACCGCTCCCACCGCAATGAGAACAGGCAACATATTTATTGACTTTAATCTTCTTTTCTACTCCGTTGGCAATCTCCTGCAAATTGAGCCTGACTTTAACTCTCAGATCGCCTCCCCGGTTATAGCGCGGAGAACTTCCGCCGCCACCGAAACCACCGAAACCGCCAAAATGTCCGCCGAAAATATCCCCGAAACGGCTAAAAATATCATCCATCGAAAATTCCATACCTGCCCCGGAAAATCCGCCACCATGGCTGGCAGCTCCATCGACACCGGCATGACCGAACTGATCGTAACGCTGACGTTTTTGAGCATCGCTCAACACTTCATACGCTTCGGCCGCCTCTTTGAACTTCTCTTCGGCCTCCTTATTTCCCGGATTTTTATCGGGATGATATTGAATAGCTTTCTTACGATAGGCTTTCTTTATTTCTTCATCAGAAGCACTCTTAGCTACGCCAAGTACCTCGTAATAGTCTCTTTTAGACATCGTTATTTTCGTTTACAATTTATTCGTTTACGATTCACATCCGGAATAACCGTTACAAAGCAACCGCATTCCGAGCCCTGGAATCATTGAAATTTTGAATCTCGGGAGCTGAACGCGGTTCATTCCCCCACAACTACCTTGGCAAAACGGATCACTTTATCATTCAGCAGATAACCCTTTTGAACGCAATCGATAATTTTACCTTTGAGATCTTCCGACGGAGCGGGGATTGTGGTAATGGCTTCGTGAAATTCGGTATCAAAGACACTGTTTTCCGTCTCAATAACCTTTACACCATTTTGCTGAAGGAATGCGGTTAATTTGGAATAAATGAGTTCCATGCCCTGACGCACAGCCGCCACATCCATACTATCTTTCGATACATCAAGACCTCTTTCAAAATCGTCGGCCAACGGTAATAAATTAACCAAAACCGACTCTCCGGCCGATTTGATAAGCTCTGATTTCTCACGCAAAGTCCGCTTTCTGTAATTATCGAACTCGGCCATCAGACGCAAATGAGAATCGTTCAACTGTTTGTACTTCTCTTCCCATTCATTTGCCGCATTATCAGAAGCGATCTCCTGATTCTCATCGCTTTGAGAAGTAGTATCTTCGGTTACAACCTCTTTTTCTTCAATATTTTCCGATTTATTTTCCTGATCCATATTTGTTTTATAGCGTTTTTTATTCATATCAAGGCGAATTTATCCATTTCTCTGTCACAACAAAAAGTCTACCACAAAAGGTTTTTATCCCATTTTGTCAGTCACAGCATATCAACCACGCAGTTTTGTCATGTATTCATTCGTGATGATACGGTTCTCCTTTCAAAATCGTCATCGCACGATAGACCTGCTCCACAAATAAAAGCCGGATCATCTGATGCGAAAATGTCATACGCGAAAGCGACAACTTGCCATTTGCCCGGTTATACACATCTCCAGAGAAGCCATACGGCCCCCCAACGACAAAAACGAGACGTTTCACCGACGCGAGACCCTTCTTTTCGAGCAGCGATGCAAATTCGACAGAACTATACTGAGCTCCTTTCTCATCCAGCAAAACGACATCGTCCGACGGCTCTATCGCATTAAGTATTGCCACACCTTCCCGCTCTTTCTGCTGATCGAACGACATATTTTTCGCATTCTTAAGCTCTGGTATCACGCTTATTTCAAACGCGACATGCCGCCGAAGCCGTTTCAAATACTCTTCAATAGCT
>CAZFTY010000080.1:0-7917 GCA_964521835.1 uncultured Microbacter sp. | reverse complement strand
GTGTCCCCTTTGCCCTATGTTTCAACCATGTCGGGGGGAAAAACCGAAGGGGCGGTAATCGGTTCCGTTCCGGCTACTCCGGTGGCGATTACGATTCGTCGCAGATGCCGGGCGGGGGTTGTCGGCCTGCCGGTGGCGGATTTCCCGGCGGAGGTTGCTTCCCCGGTGGCGGAGGCAGGCCCCGGTAATGAGCTGTTATAATACGAAACGGGAGGTATGTTAGAAGTCATACCTCCCGTTTTTTAATGGTGCGTATATTATTGATGACCAATCAAACGTGTCGTCCCGATGGGACTTGTTTGTTATGTGTGAGATTCGTTTCTATAAACCTGTCATCCCTACGGGATTTTGTTTGCCGGGTATTGCCGGTTTAGTGCCGATAAGCACGATGCAAGTCATACTCTGTTTCTGTCCCAAATATCAATAATTTATTTCTAATTTACAACTATTTAGATGATGTATTGAAACGACCCTAAAATGGAAGAAAACCTGATTGTCGATTCGCAAGTAAGCTACAATTCCCGTATCAAATTGTTTGCGTATTTTTGTATTCCGAAAATCGGAGCACACGGATTACACCGATGCCTTCGGCAACACGGATCAGACTCATAATAAAATCAGTTTTAGTCCGTGGCAAATTCCGTGCAATCCGTGTGCTCCGATTCCGGTTCAATTGACACATTCGTAAATTAGCATATTAGCACATTGGCATGATTTATCCTTCCAATTTTGAGCATAAAGTGGGGTTCGATACTGTTCGCAACCTGTTGCAGGAACGCTGCCTCAGCGCTATCGGGCGTGAAGAGGTGGAACTGACCGTCTTTTCCTCGGTCTACGAAGAGGTGGTGCGCCGCCTTGCCGAGACACGCGAAATGATGGATATCCTGATGGAAGAGGCCGATGCCTGGCCGGTGAGCTACTATTTTGATTTGCGTGAAATGCTCTCGCGGCTGCGGGTGGAAGGAACGTTTCCGCAGGAGTCGGAACTGTTCGATCTGCAACGCTCGCTGAGCACCATCCGCGACTTGGTGCAGTTTTTTGCCCGTCGCGACGAGACCCGCTATGTGGCATTGCGCGCTTGTGCCGAAGGTACCGCGCTTTTCCCCGAGGTGCTCAAGCGTCTCGACGCGTTGCTCAATGCCCACGGATTGTTGAAGGATAACGCTTCGCCTGCTTTGGCGCAGATCCGTCGCGAGCTGTTTCAGGTTCAGGGAAGTATCTCGCGTACCCTGCAATCTATTTTGAGAAAGGCGCAGTCCGAAGGTTTTGTGGAGAAAGATGCCGCTCCTTCTGTACGCGATGGTCGTCTGGTGATCCCCGTTTCGCCTTCGTTCAAACGTAAGATGAAGGGAATCGTGCACGACGAATCGGCAACCGGCAAGACGGTGTTTATAGAGCCTGCCGAGGTGGTGGAGGCCAACAACCGCATACGCGAACTGGAGTCGGAAGAGCGGCGCGAGAAGATTCGCATACTCACCGAGTTTGCCAATTACGTCCGTCCCGATCTCGAAGAGTTGAAGGAGGCCTACCGTGTGTTGGGTATTTTCGATTTTATCCGCGCCAAGGCCCTTTTCGCGCTCGATAACGGAGCCATTGTTCCCCGTATCGATAACGATTGCCGTGTGGAGTGGGAGCGAGCCGTACATCCATTGTTGCAACGAACGCTTAAAAAAGTAGGTAAGTCGATTGTGCCGCTTGATCTTACGTTGAATGAGAAACAACGCATCCTGCTGATTTCAGGACCGAATGCCGGAGGTAAATCGGTCTGTCTGAAAACGGTGGGTTTGTTGCAATATATGGTACAATGTGGCATTCCGGTGCCGGTGAGCGATACCAGTCGATTCGGAATTTTCGATAAACTCTTTATCGATATTGGTGACGAGCAGTCGATCGAAGATGACCTTTCGACCTACAGCTCGCATCTGTTGCATATGAAACATTTTATCCGCAACAGCAACGGAAAAACTCTTCTGCTGATCGACGAATTCGGTACCGGCACCGAACCTCAGATCGGGGGTGCCATTGCCGAAGCGGTGCTGAATCGCCTCAATACCAACGGCGCTTTCGGAGTCATTACCACGCACTATACCAACCTGAAAAAGTTTGCCGATTCGGCTGAGGGGATCGTTAACGGTGCCATGTTGTTCGACCGCCAGCACCTGCAACCTCTCTATAAATTGCAGATCGGCATCCCCGGCAGTTCGTTTGCCATTGAAATTGCCCGTAAGATCGGACTTTCGGAAGAGGTGATTGCCGAAGCATCGGAAAAAGCCGGTTCGGCGCATGTCGATCTGGATAAATATGTGCAGGATATTTTGCGTGACAAACATTACTGGGAAAACAAGCGACAACAGATTCGCCAAAAAGAAAAACGTCTGGAAGAGTTGACAGCTCGTTACGAAACGGATCAGAGCGAGATGAAGGCGCAGCGCAGAGAGGTGCTAAATAAGGCGAAAGCCGAAGCGCAGCAGCTGTTGTCGGAGGCCAATGCCACTATCGAGAATACGATTCGGCGCATCAAGGAGGCGCAGGCCGAACGGGAGGCTACCCGTGGCGCGCGTCAGGAATTCGATGAGTTCCGCACCAAGCTGGACGAAAAACCGAAGTGCGAAAAGCAACCCAAAGAAAAGCATAAACCCAAACAGGAGAAGCAATACAAAAAGCCTGAGCAAGCGAAGCCCGAACCGATTAAAGCAGGCGATAGGGTAAAACTGGCTGGCCACGACTCGGTGGGCGATGTGATGGAGGTGGATGGAAACAATGTCACTGTGGCGTTCGGGAATCTCAAATCGACCGTTAAAGTCAACCGTTTGGAACGGATTAGCCGTAACAAAGAAAAAGAGATTGTTCGCTCTAAAGGCGCTCTCGGTAGTGATAGTGATGAGTTATTGCGTCAACGTAAACTCAGCTTTAAGCAGGATATCGACGTGCGGGGAATGCGGGGCGATGAGGCGTTACAGGTGGTGCAGTATTTTATCGACGATGCCCTGATGATGGGCGTGGAGCGGGTGCGTATTCTTCACGGAACGGGTACTGGCATTCTGCGTCAGCTGATCCGCCAATATCTGGGAACTATTCCCGGAGTTACTCATTTTGCTGACGAACATGTGCAGTTGGGTGGTGCCGGAATTACCGTGGTGGATTTGTAGTTTACGATCCGTGTTTCAGGATTCCAAGAGTTCAGGATTCCAAATTTCAGCAATCAGCCGATCAACAATTCAACGGTTCAACAATTCAACGATTACACGACCCAACCTACTGACTACAAAACTACTTGCTGCTATCTACTTATTTCTGCGGTTTGTATAACACCCATGCTTCGGCAAACTCTTTGTGTTTGTGGAGCTCTCTGGCTTTTGCTGCCGCGGACTGCTGGCTGTTGAATGATCCGGCAATTACGCGATATAATTTTTTGTCTTTTACCACGCTGAGCGTTACATTCTCTTTTTTGCCTGCCGAATTTGCATATGCCTGAGCCTGTTTTTGAGAACAATAGTTGGCAATTATCACATACCATAAAGAAGGATTGAAGAGGGCGGCACCGGCTTGCTGTGGTGTTGCAGGTGTGGCTGCTGCAGGCCGGGCTTTTACTATTGGTTGCGGAGCTTGTCCGTTTTGCACAGGATGTGTGAGCAGGGTGGTATTGCGTAATAACCATGCTCCCTGAAAATCGGCTGTTTTTCTTATTTCCGCTAATTTGATAGCAGCCTCTTTCTCTGTGTTGTACGATGCGGCAACGATTCTATACATTGAGTTTGCGTAGATGGAGAGCTTTATTTTATGCCGTCGTTCCATGTTGGCAACAAAAGCCTTCGCTTTTGTGACCGTCTCAAAATTACCGACAACCACATGCCACGATGCCGTGGAAGCGGTGGCAGGAGAATTGGCCTCCGGAACAGCGCTTTTGCGCAGGGTAGAGCTGTAAGCTATGGATAATTTATTCCCGGGAGCTTTTTTTTGCAGATCGTGCGCTTTGTCGACAGCCTGTGTTTTCGTCGGGTAAGATCCTGCAATTACATGCCAGGGAGCTGCGCATCTGTTTTTTATGGCAGCCCGTTTGGCGCTGTCTCTCGCCAGCGAATCTGCATTCGTTGCTTTGGTGCTATCCGTTTCTGTGTAGCGTTTGGGCAGCGAATTAAACGAAGGCAGCGAGTCGGTGGCAAAGAACGCTAACGGATTCAGTTTGGCTAAATAAGGCGAAAAGTGCGGATGCAGCACCGGAGTCAGAATAGCCAGAGCCAGAATAATTCCAATTGCTGCTGCATATTTATAGAGCTGTCGCTTGTTCGACGGAAGCTGCAAAACTATTTGTCGGGTCTCCTCGTCATCTGTTTTTTTGCTTCCCAGGCGAACGTCGTAATTGCCAATGTTATCGGGCAGGAAGTCATACGAATCGGCCGGAAGAAATTCCGTTTGTCCGTTTTCGTTCAGGTGCAACGATCCGATCTTCCCAAGGGTGACGGTCTCGCCGTTTTTCAACTGTTTTCGGATCGTCTCGATGCTATCGCGAACCAGTAGGTTTGCCTTACGAAAAGAGATGTTTTCCGTTCGTTGTATCAAACCGGCCAGCAGCCCGTCGTTATAGTTCAGTGCCGGATTGAAGCATATCTCTTTGCGTGGAGCGGAGATCAGACTCTTCGATTCGTCAATTTTTGCAGGGACATAATTCACAATAAACCCGCCAAACTCGGGAAGAATGGCGTAGTCGTGCTGAATAATGAGCTGTTCTAAATAGTGAAGTAATCTATCCATGCAAAAGTGTCGATTAAACGGAATCAGTTACCATTGTTGCAGGTAATCAGAACCATAAGTTTGCAAAAATACGGATAATTTCAATAGAATCAGCATATCTTCCTGATATTTATCAACATCTTTTCAAATGTTGAGGCGTGTTTATCTATCGTAAAGAAGGGATGAGGTAGGAAAAACCGCCGATTAGCATTATATTTGTATCATAGTTTAATTCGGATAACAGATGCTTCTTGTTGTTCGTAATTGATTGAAATATATATAATTGTATGAATTCTATTCTTGAATTGATAAAACAACGCCGTAGCATTCGGAAATTCTTACCACAGGCTGTAGAGCCTGAAAAAATTGAGGTATTGATTAAGTCTGCTTTGATGGCGCCAACCTCCAAAAATTCAAAATCATGGCAGTTTGTGGTGGTGGATGATGCCGCTCTTTTGCAACAATTAGCTGTCAGTCGGCCGATGGGAAGCACGTTGATAGCCAACGCGCCGTTGGCCATTGTGGTGCTTGCCGATCCTTCACAAAGTGATGCCTGGCTCGAAGATGCTTCCATCTCGTCGGCCTTTTTGCAGCTGCAGGCCGAAGCGCTGGGTCTGGGAAGTTGCTGGGTGCAGGTTGCCCGTCGTCCTCACAACGACGAGGTGACGGCCGAACAATATATTCGGGGTGTTTTGCAGATACCCGATGAACTGAATGTGGTGAATGTGATAGCGATCGGATACAAAAACGAAGAACGCCGTCCGTACGACGAAACAAAACTCCCGTACGACAAAATACACCGAAACAAATTTTGAAAGGTACGTGGTAAAGGGTAAAAGGTATGTGGAAATTTATTTTGTTGTTCCATTTACCATTTACCGTTCACCATTCACCGTGTATTTTATGGTTGTTTTTGATCGCATAACTAATGATAAACATCCCCATTGGCAATTTGTGGTGGATTGTTACACGGAGGCGTTTCCTCCCGATGAGCGTCGGCCGTTGGCTGACCTGAGGAGGTTACTGACGCGGAATGACTATTTTTGTAATGTGTTGTTGACGGACGTAGAACCGGTCGGTCTCTTCTTTGCGTGGAATCTGGATGGATTCCGGTACATTGAACATTTTGCTATTGCAAAGTCATTGCGTGGACAACATATTGGAGAAACCGTACTATGCCGTTATTTGGCTCAAAGTACACTTCCTGTTGTGTTGGAGGTGGAGCCGCCGGTGACCGGGATAAGCTGCCGCCGGATCCGGTTTTACGAAAAAGCGGGATTTGAATTATCTCAACAGCCATTTATTCAACCCCCGTATGCCCCGGGTCAAAACAGGGTGGAATTGCGATTGATGGAGTGGGGCGGAGAGCTGCTCAAACAGAATTTCGAACGAGTAAAAAATGAGTTGTATCGCACGGTTTACGGTTGCGATACCATCTGAATTGAAAAATAAATGACGCCACAGGAACGTTGTAACCATCTGATAGAGTGGTTTCAGAAAAATATGCCGGTAGCTGAGAGCGAGTTGCATTATACCAATCCGTTTGAATTGCTGGTGGCGGTGATTTTGTCGGCGCAGTGTACCGATAAACGGGTCAATATGGTGACACCGAAACTGCTGGCCGATTTTCCGACAGCTGAAGCGATGGCTGCTACCACGCACGAAGTGATCTTTGAATATATCAAAAGTGTCTCTTATCCCAACAATAAATCCAAACATCTGGCCGCGATGGCGCGTCAGCTGGTAGAAGATTTCGGGGGTGAGGTGCCTTCCGAACCGGAAGAGTTGCAAAAGCTTCAGGGCGTAGGGCGCAAAACGGCCAACGTGGTGGCTTCGGTTATTTTCAACAAACCCGCCATGGCTGTGGATACACACGTGTTCCGTATCTCCGAGCGATTGGGATTGACCACCAATTCCAAATCACCGCTTGAAACGGAGAAGGCATTGGTAGCCCTCTTTCCGCCGGAGCTGATTCCGAAAGCACATCACTGGCTCATCCTGCACGGACGCTATGTCTGCATTGCCCGCAAACCGAAATGCGAAGAGTGCGGCATACGTCAATGGTGCAGATACCATACCCAGTTATAAATGATGAGTTATGAATGATAAGAAAAATGTGCTGAGAGAGAAATCATTTACCTTTGCGGTTCGCACGGTGAATTTGTATAAGTACATTATAGCCAATAAGGCAGAGTATGTTTTGTCTAAACAATTGTTGAGGAGTGGAACTTCTATTGGAGCTAATGTGAGAGAAGCTCAAAATGCGGAAAGCAGAGCTGATTTTATGCATAAACTGGGTATTGCACAAAAAGAAACCGATGAAACCTTATATTGGTTGGAGCTTTTAAAAGAAACGGATTTTTTGTCGGAGCCGGAATTTGTGTCCATGCAGAATGATGCTACGGAATTGATGAAAATCATACGAAGTATTATTCTAACCGTCAAGACTAATAAGCAGCCGGCAAATTAATTAATAACTCATAATTTATAATTCAACATTACATGAAATATTGTCCCGATTTATTTAATTATCGTCGCCGTATGTCACACGAAGTGACTATCGGAGCCCTGAAGATGGGAGGGGTTAATCCTGTCCGTATTCAGTCGATGACCAATACCTCCACACTCGACACCGAACGCAGCGTGGATCAGGCTATCCGCATTTTCAATGCCGGTGGAGAATTGGTACGTCTTACCGCTCAGGGAGTGCGTGAAGCGGAAAATTTGCAGAATATTCGTTTCGGATTGATCGAGCGGGGATACCGTCAGCCTATCTCGGCCGATATTCATTTCAACCCGGCAGCTGCCGAAGTGGCTGCGCAGTACGTTGAAAAGGTACGCATCAATCCGGGTAACTTTGTCGATAGCGCCCGCACTTTCAAAAAGCTGGAATATGACGATGAAAGCTATTGTCAGGAGTTGGAAAAAATACGGGCAAAGCTTATTCCTTTGCTCGAAATTTGTAGCCGCCATCATACCGCTTTGCGTCTGGGGGTGAACCACGGTTCGTTGTCCGACCGCATTATGAGCCGTTACGGCGATACGCCGGCCGGAATGGTGGAGTCGTGCATGGAGTTTCTACGTATTTGTCGCGAAGAGCATTTCGATAATATCGTTATTTCTATCAAGGCCTCGAACACGGTGGTGATGGTGCAAACCGTACGTTTGCTGGTGGCTACCATGCTC
>CAZFTY010000079.1:0-7941 GCA_964521835.1 uncultured Microbacter sp. | reverse complement strand
TAACCATTTAAACACATTGCTTATGGACATTTTTGTTGTTGGAGGGTTAGTGATATTATTCATCCTGCTCATCGTTTTTTTCTACTATGTTCCGTTTTTGCTGTGGATTTCCGCCAAGGTTTCGGGTGTCAGCATCTCGCTCATTCAATTATTTCTGATGCGCATCCGTAAAGTTCCGCCCCATGCAATCGTACGATGCATGATTGAAGCTCACAAAGCCGGTCTCAGCACCATTCGTCGCGACGACCTCGAAGCACACTACCTTGCCGGAGGACACATCGAAAGAGTGGTTCACGCGCTGGTATCTGCCGCCAAAGCAAACATCGATCTCTCATTCCAGATGGCAACGGCAATCGACCTTGCCGGCCGTGATGTGTTTGAAGCCGTACAAATGTCGGTCAATCCGAAAGTAATCGATACGCCGCCGGTAACCGCTGTTGCCAAAGACGGTATCCAGATGATAACAAAGGCCCGTGTAACAGTTCGTGCAAACATCCGCCAGTTGGTGGGTGGTGCCGGAGAAGAGACCGTTCTCGCCCGTGTCGGCGAAGGCATCGTTTCTTCTATCGGATCGTCTCAATCGCACAAAACCGTGATGGAAAACCCGGATTCGATCTCAAAACTGGTTCTCCATAAAGGATTGGACGCCGGAACTGCCTTTGAAATTCTCTCTATCGACATTGCGGACATCGACATCGGAAAAAACATCGGAGCACAACTTCAGATGGATCAGGCCGAAGCCGACAAGAATATTGCGCAGGCCAAAGCCGAAGAGCGCCGCGCAATGGCTGTTGCTTCCGAACAGGAGATGAAAGCCAAAGCGCAAGAGGCACGCGCAAAGGTAATCGAAGCCGAAGCGGAAGTGCCCAGAGCCATGGCTGATGCCTTCCGAAGTGGCAATCTTGGCATCATGGATTACTACAAAATGAAAAATATTGAGGCCGACACGTCGATGCGCGAATCGATAGCGAAGCCTTCGCCCACGCAGGGAACAACCGGTAATAAGCCTTCTAAACCGGCCTAAACCACTATGAATAAACGAAACGGATTGTGTAACCATGCAGTCCGTTTTTTTATTTCAAACGCTCAGGCGCGTCAATTTTATACTATTGGCGACAAACTCTTATTTTTGTATCTTTGCCCAATTTTATTTTCAAAAAAGAAACAGATATGGCACACTATTTAAATGACATCTCCAGAACGTTTAGCGAATACCTGCTGATTCCGGGTTTAACCACCCAAGAGTGCATCCCGAACCAGATATCGCTGAAGACTCCGCTCGTAAAATTCAAAGCGAACGAAACTCCGGCAATCTCTCTCAACGTTCCGTTTGTATCGGCAATTATGCAGTCCGTTTCGGATCATAAAATGGCAATTGCACTTGCCCGTAACGGTGGCCTTTCGTTTATTTTCGGGTCACAATCGATGGAGTCGCAGGCCGAAATGGTGCGCAAAGTAAAGAAATACAAAGCCGGATTCGTAATCAGTGATGCCAACCTGACACCGGAAAATACCTTGGCTGATGTGTTGGCTCTGAAAGAAAAATCGGGACATGCCACCATCGGTATCACCGAGACAGGAACATCCGAGAGTAAATTGCTCGGCATTGTAACCGGACGCGACTACCGCGTAAGCCGCGACAGTCTCGATAAAAAAGTAAAGGAGTTTATGACTCCGTTCGATAAGTTGATTACCGGCGAATTTGGTATCTCTCTGGCAGATGCCAATGACATTATCTGGGATCACAAGCTAAACTGCCTGCCAATAATAGACAAAAATCAATGCCTCAAATATTTCGTATTCCGCAAAGATTACGATAGCCATCAGGACAACCCCAACGAACTTTCGGATGACGACAAAAAGCTATTGGTGGGTGCCGGTATCAATACCCGCGACTACCGCGAACGCGTTCCTCTGTTGGTTGAAGCCGGTGTCGATATTTTATGCATCGACTCATCCGACGGATTCTCCGTATGGCAAAAAGAGACGTTGGAATATGTAAAGAACACCTACGGCGATAAAGTAAAAATCGGCGCAGGCAATGTGGTCGACAAAGACGGATTCTTATACCTGGCAGAAGCCGGAGCCGACTTTGTGAAAGTAGGTGTGGGCGGAGGCTCTATCTGCATCACCCGCGAACAGAAAGGTATCGGCCGCGGTCAGGCCACCGCCATGATTGAAGTGGCAGCCGCACGTGACGAATATTTCCAAAAGACCGGAGTTTATGTTCCTATCTGTTCGGATGGTGGCATTGTGCAGGACTACCACATGGCACTGGCATTAGCCATGGGAGCCGACTTCATCATGATGGGACGCTATTTCGCCCGTTTCGATGAAAGTCCCACCCGCAAACTGATGGTAAACGGCAACTACATGAAGGAATACTGGGGCGAAGGCTCCAACCGCGCCCGCAACTGGCAACGTTACGATGCCGGAGGAAGCGAAGGTCTGAAATTTGAAGAGGGTGTCGACAGCTTTGTACCCTATGCAGGGAAGTTGAAAGACAATCTCGACATTACGCTTGGCAAGATTCGTTCCACCATGAGCAGTTGCGGGGTAACCTCCATTCCCGACCTGCAGAAGAACGGTAAAATCACGTTGGTTTCATCGACCAGCATTATCGAAGGCGGAGCGCACGACGTAATTGTAAAAGACTCGCGTAACAACGGATAAAGTATTATAAACATAGAGAAGGCCGGATTTTACATGTAAAATCCGGCCTTCTGCGTTAATGAAATAGGTTTGGGTTATCAATCGACATTCACATCCAAATCATTATAAAGATTAACTTCAACTCTCGCATTTTGAACAGCATATCCGTATTGATCCTGAAGATATCCGCTAACAATAATATCCTGTTTACCCGAAACTCTGAGAGCACCGAAAGCATCCAGCATAAAATTGTAGTAATCATCACGAGTGCTTGAATCGACGATATAAATACGCCAACCGCTTTGTGTAACAGGAATATCGGGAAAAGAATACCGCCCCACACCTGCTATATCGATCATCAGACCACGGATTACATCCCCGGCCAATACATCGCCAGTCACCATCACCTTCGATCCCAGAAAATTGAAGTCGTTAATACGACTGGCACGTCCCTGAATAGCAATATCTTCGGAATAAGCGACCTGACGCTCTTCAAAATAACCATTACGAGACGTAATCGGAACAAATTTATAATCAAGGGTTCCTTGCGTCCATGTATCTTTTGCACACGACGACAACAGAAGAACCGACAATAACATCAGCCCTAAAATATTTTTTTGCCTCATCTTAAAAAATTGAATTTGCCGGAAATAGTCATTGCACGCACAACTCAGGTACCATGTTCCGACAACGTTTTATCCTGCTCTATCTAAAATCAGATCTTCATATTCATCGCACTGCGAACCTCTTCGAGTGTGGCCGAACCTACTTCGCGGGCTTTTGCGGCACCATCGAGCAGCACCTGACGCACATAATCCATATTCGCTTCCAATTCGACTCGCTTCTGACGGAAAGGACGAAGGTATTCGTTGATGGATTCGGTCAATACTTTTTTCAACTGCCCGCCACCGCCGTTTCCAATGCTTTCGGCCACCTCTTCCGGCGTACGTCCGGTGCACATGGAGACAAGCAACAACAGGTTCGACACCTCGGGACGGTTTTCCGGATCGTACGTAATAAACCGTTCGGCATCGGTCTTGGCCTTCTTAATCAACGCAGCCGTTTCGTCTTCGGTAGCGCTCAGCATAATGGCATTGTTGCGACTCTTGCTCATCTTTTGTCCGCCATCCAGCCCGAGAATCATCGGCGATTTGCTCAACAGCGGTTGCGGTTCGGGGAAAACCGGATTACCTGCCGCGAATTTATCGTTGAACCGACGGGCAATCAAACGGGTCAGCTCAAGGTGCGGCAACTGATCCTTGCCCACCGGCACCACATTTCCCTTGCAAAAGAGAATATCGGCTGCCTGATGCACCGGATAGGTGTACATACCGGCATTGATACTCTTCAAACCCGATGCCTGAATTTCTTCCTTTACCGTCGGGTTGCGATTAAGCTCTGCGTTGGAGACCAACGTCAGGAACGGCAACAACAGCTGGTTCAGTTCGGGGACGTAGCTGTGCGGAAAGATAAAGGTTTTTCCATCGGTAGGATCAATGCCTGCCGCCATATAATCGAGCGTCAGCTGACGTACGTTTTCCGATATTCTATCGAACGAATCACGATCGGTGAGCACCTGGTAATCGGCAATAACGATATAAGTTTCAACACCCAGGTTGTGGAGCCGCACACGGTTTTGCAGCGATCCGAACAGGTGACCGATATGCAGTCTGCCCGTTGGCCGGTCGCCGGTCAAAACCCGGTATTTCTCGGGATGAATCGTCAAATCCGCCTCCAGTTTCTTACTTCTTTCTACCGCAACCTCGTACGTACCCAACTCCATCTTTTCTGTATCCGACATAATTCTATTCGTTTGTTCTGTTTTTACGTTTAATAGACTCTTTTTTCAAGAATCTGAAAATATTGGCAAATTTACATCTTATTTTGAAAATAGAAGGTGTAAACGGGTGGATATTTGCAGGTAAAAATTGAATATAACAATATGGATACTCTTTCTATGTGAATGTATCAATGCAAAATTGATGGGTGACGCGATTTTTTATCGCGTAAGTAACGAAATTAATGCGATTAGAAATCGCATCACCCGACTAATCTGAACCTTTTAGCATTTCCTTAAAAAGAAGAATTTCTTTACAAAAAAGTGTCGTACCTACGGCACTCGATCCTGCTTCGGGGACATGTTTTCTACAAACCTTACGTCCCGATGGGACTTAAAATGCCATAGGCATGACAGGTTTATAGAAAAACGAGCCCAACATAAATATAGAGTACCGTAGGTACGACACGTTGCTTTAGTATGCAGCGAAAAATCAAGATGACTTCAATAATCTATCCGAAATAAACAGCATTAGGCATATTTTTGGAAATAATTATTTTCATGTGTGATTTTTAAAAATATTTTCATATATTTGCCTCGAATCTTTAATAAGTTTCACGTATGGTTGTCACTTTACACGGGCTACCACATTCTGTTCCCCACCGGATCATCGCCGCGGCGGACAGGAAACAACCGGCAAGCATCCCCCTTGTTGGCACCACTCTCTTTGCATTTTTACCCATTCCGTTTTTGCCTTATACGCTCTCCAAAGAGCCACGAATAGACAGGCGCCGCGGTTGTTCCGTGTGCGCGACTACCGAAACCGGGCTTCATGCCTTGCAAAGCCCCTCCAAAGCGTTCCGAGCCCCCTTTGCATCGTCAGCAAAGCCCTGTCAACGATTGTTGATACCATTCAGCACGAGGTGCAAAGCCCTATCAACAACTGTTGAACCCATTTTACAGCAGGTGCAAAGCCCTGTCAACAACCGTTGGAACCATCCAACAGGAGATGCAATGCCCTGTCAACAACCTTTGAAACCCCTTAACATCGGATGAAATGCCAAATGATGAATATTGAGCAGGAATCTTTCTTTTTTAACTTTAAAACCGTATGCCTATGTTGATCAAATCGACGAACTTAGCCAATGCCCGCCTGATGGATTTTTATCAGGTAATGAGTCTTATCGACGGTTTTCTGAAAGCCGCAGATGTAAACGCGCTGCAGTTGGCGACGACCAAACAAGAGTTTGAAACCGCCTTTGGAAGGCTCGATGCCTCCCTGAAACAGGCACTGAAAACCGGTTATACCGATGCCGTTATTGAGGCGGACGATGACCGCGACGGTATTCTCACCGGATTTCTCGGTACCCTGCGCAGCACGGTGCGTTTCCCCGACAAAGCCATTGCCGACGCTGCCGCTCAACTGCTGGTGGTAACCGACAAGTACGGCTCCGGCGTAGCCCGCCTGCCGCAGCGCGAAGAGACCGCTGCCATCACCAACATGGTGGCCGACCTGCGTAGCGCCGAAAATGCTCCCCGGCTGCAAACCGCCAACCTGACCGCCTGGGTGGACAAACTGAATGAAGCCAACCTCGCATTCGATGCGCTCTACAGCCACCGCACCGAAAAGGAGGCCGAATTTATCGGCGGACTTACCCGTACCGAACGCGCCAATATGCAGACCGCTTTCGAAAAGCTGGTACAAGCCATCGAGTCGTATGCCTTTATCAACGGCGAAGCCGCCTACAAGCCGCTGGCCGAAAAGATAAACACCGAAGTGGCCAACGTACAGACCTCCGCCAAAGCCCGCACCACACTGGCGGCTAATGCGAAAAAGAAAACAGAATAAAAACAACCATCTCCCATCCCTTACTTGTGTGGAGGGATGGGAGATAAATAACAAAACATTATGGAAGAATTAAAGAACATAGAAGCTGTTTTTTGCCAAATCAATCTTTATGCTCATAGCCAAGAAGAATATCTTTTAAAAAGGGAGAAACAGCGCTTCGAAGCAATTGAAGAGGCTAAAAAATGGATTGATAATAAAAAAGATCTGGAAGTGTTTATCAAGGATTATGACTCTTCTATTTTTAGAGTCAAGAATCCATGTTGTTACTACAATGACATAATTGGATATGCAGATATCTGTTTTTATAACACAGACATTCGCATTAGATATTATTTGAAAGGAGATAAGAGAAAGAAATATAACAAAAAAGCCGCTTTGTCTATGATTCCAAGTAAAATATACGATCGATCCTATAGCCAAGGTGATTCACTTGAATATGTAAAAGGAGAGGAAGAATACACAAATAAATCTATTGAGCTTATACTTATTCAACTAATAGAAGAACTTAAGCAGAGATGTGATGAGTGGAAAATTTACTTTGATCGAGAATCATTGTTGGAAAAAATACAATATTTTGATTTCGTTGGCTGGCTTGCCAGTGTAAAGCGAACGCAAGCCATGCGGTAGGCCCATGCTATAAAAGAACTTGATTTGCGGTAGGCAATAACTATGATACTTTGGCTTGGGCACAGGTTTAGAAGTAAGAATCATTAGAAACTTCATAATAAAAAAGAAAGTATGACTTACATACTCGTAACAATAGCAATAGCATTAACATCGTCATTTGGATTAATAATCTTACTTTATCCTTTGGTTAAGACAAGAAGTAAAACAACGAAGGTAATGCGAGAAAAGAGTTCAAATTCATTAATGGGTTTAAATAAATTGATCATTACTATATCCTCTGCAATAATAGCCATTACTGTTAATTTAAAATTATCCTCTTCCATCCATGTGGATTTCAAAACAGTGTGGATTTTATTTCTATGTAGTATTATTTTGAGCATACTCTCCTACTTTCTTGATTTTATAAGGAAACTATATGATGAATTGCTAATACGTTCTGCGGAAAAAGTTCAAAAAGAAAAGGATGACAGGCCAGAGTTGAAAAGCGAATTAAAATCGAATCTAAATCAACAGGCAACATATCAAACGATTGTATACATTTTAATTTATCTTCAATATGTTTCATTTATATCAGGAATGATCATAACTATTTCAAAGGGATTTGACATATAGAACCTACACCCTCCGGTTGGCGCGCTTTTAAAAAGCGTGCCTATGCCACGCGGTAAAGCGATACAACAAAAAAAAAAATCGGTTTGAGGGAGAGAAGAATAGAACTAATCCTTTTAAAATAAACTATTATGAGAGAACTAATATTGATATCATTGTTTTGTATTTCATTGATCTGTTTTGGTCAGTCAATCAAGAAAAAACCAGCACTAAGACCGAAACAAGAAACAGTAAATGCTTGTGGAAATATAAAAGACAATGTATTATATGTTGTAATAACGGATGGAGCTGGGATTAAAGTTCCGGTGACATTTGACATTAGTAAAGAGAGTGTCGAAGACATTAAAGGATCGCGAATTTACCGTGAATATATCAAAGATAAAAAATCTGACATCATCTGCTTTCTGTATTTAGAAATAGCAAGGGC